>NZ_JBHXEG010000122.1:0-18639 GCF_042724935.1 Kitasatospora sp. NPDC127060 | reverse complement strand
GAGGGCCTGCGCGAGTCCGCCGAGTCCTGGGCCGATCTGCTGCGCGACTGCCGCCGACGCGGCATGCGCGACCCTGAGCTGGTCATCGGCGACGGTGCGATGGGCCTGTGGAAGGCTCTGATCGAAGTGTTCCCGGCTGCCCGGCACCAGCGCTGTTGGGTTCACAAGGCCCGGAATGTCACAAACTGCCTTCCGAAGTCCGTACAACCAGGCGCAACCAAGGCAATGCAGGAGATCTACAACGCGGAGGACAGGGCCCACGCCGAGAAGGCGTTCGAGGCGTTCGCCCGCACCTACGGCAGCAAGTGGCCCAAGGCCGTCGAGCGGGTGGAACCGGGTCCACCACGACATCAGCCCCTACCGCGGGGACGAGCCCGCGACGGACGAGGCCTGGCTGCGTGCCCTGGGCGCCACCGACCCCGGCATCGACCAGTCGGCGATCCCCTGGACAATCCTGGTCGACCCCAACACACGTGACTACCAGTTCTGTGCAGCTTAGCCGCAGGTCAGCACCAACGACAGAGCCCCGCCCGGCGCTTGGCCGAACGGGGCGTCTTGCTGTCTGACCACCCGCCGGGGCGGTGCGTGATGTTGACGGCCTGGCCCGCGCCTGTCAGATCGGCAGGTCCCACCCGGGGCCGTCCTCGGTGCCCAGCCACACCCGCTGACCGGCGGCCGAGACAGTGATCCCGAACTTTTCCTGGTGAGGCTCGTTTGCGGCTTGCCAGCGCTCCACGGCCCGTTCCACCCGATCCCACAGGCGGACGGGACCACGCTGGACAACGGTCCACCCGCCGTCAGGGTTGGGAGCCGTCCGGGCCTGCGAACCAGTGGACACGTCCCAGAGAATCTGTTCCGCCCCCGCCCCCATGCGTTCGACCGAGGGGACCGCGAGTTGCGCGACCCAACCGCCGGTCCAGTTGTCGAGCTTCGCGGGGTCGATCTGGCTCGGACGCTCGTCCCCGGGCAGCAGGGCCAGCGTCGGACGGGGCGGCCTGTCGTGCGGCCGGGCGATCATGAAGCTGGTGTAGCCGGGGAGGAACCGGCCCGTGGCCTCTCCGGGGCCGGTCACGTCGAGCAGCGCCAGGGCGTTGGCGTAGCTCCACCCGGAGAGGGTGGCCAGGATCTTCCCGCCGGGCTTCACCTGGTGCAGCCAGGGCAGCGGGATGTACCGAACCGAACAGGTGGCGATGAGCCGGTCGTACTGCCCGCCCTGCAGGTCACCGCGCAGCCCGTCACCGATGATCAGTCGGGGCGCGAATCCGGCCGCCTTGAGCGCCGTAGCCGCAGCGCCGCCGACCACCGGGTCGTACTCGATACTGGTCAGGTTGGCGTCCCCGAGGCGGTGCGCACCGAGGGCGGTCGAGTACCCGGTTCCGGTGCCGATCTCCAACACCCGGTGACCCGCCTCCGCGCCGAGCTGCTGCCACATCCGCAGCACCAGGGACGGCAGCGTGGACGACGACGACGGGGAGCCGGGCACGGCGTCCTCGGTCACGTCGTCGGGCCTGATCCGGCCGTCCAGTTGGGTGATCAGGGTCTCGTCGGAGTAGACGCCCTCCAACCACCCGGGGTCGCCCTCGCGGACGGGCCGGTAACTGGTGGGAACGCTGCCCTCCACCGGCAGGAAGTAGGACCCCGTGAACAGTTCGCGGGGAACCGTGGTGGCCGCGCTGCGCCACTCGGGTTCGGTGAGGGTGCCGTCCTCGCCAAGCCTGTCCGCCAGGGCGCTGCGAAGCTGAGCCGATGTGCTCACGTGTCGGGGCCTTTCTCCAGTTGGTCGGTAAGAGCTTGGGCGATAGCGGCGGTGGTCTGCGCCGGCTGCCACGCCCATTGGCCGTTCGGGTTGCACTCAAGGAAGTACCAGTCACCTGCGGTGGTCACAGCGAAGTCGAACGCGCCGTAATGCAAACGGAGTTCGGCGAGATAGGACGCGACCGCACATGCGACCGACGCGGGTACCTCGATCGGTGTGCACGTCATCAGGTCTTGACGGTAACGCCAGTCGAGATCGGGGCTCTCGATCCGAACCCCGAACAGTCGGCCGCCCACGGCGGTCACCCGCACGTCGAACGCCTTGTCCACCTTGGCTTGGAACATGTGGGGGCAGACGGACACGGCGTCGGTGATCTCGGCCGCGTGCACCTCCCGGACCCACACGCTGTGCGGCTGGCCGTCCACGCGGTAGGGCGTGTTCCACACGGGCTTGTAGACCACTCCGCCGGGCTGCTGGGCTGCGAACGTCCGAGCCTCGTGCGGATCGTCGGTGATCACAGTGCTGGGCACAAGGAACCCGCAGCGCTGCGCGGTCGAGAGTTGCGCGGGTTTGAACTCGGCAGCACGGTTGTTCCACGGATGGTTGACGTAGTGTGCGCCAGGCAGTGACGCGAGGATGCCCCCGGCGCCCCACAGGGCTTGTTCTGCGGCGAACCGCCGGTCTTGGTCGCTCAACTCCGGCGGCCCCTCGTAGGGCGAGGGCCTGCGCACCCAGACGGCCCGAATCCGGATGGTGTCGATCTCCCGGCTCGCCGTGCGCAGGGTGCCCCGCTGGTCGCCCGTACGGTACGTGGCGGTCAGCGAGGCACCCGCGTGCAGGTCGGTGCCGGGGTCGAGACGGACCACGGGAACCCGACGCTCGGCGAGTAGCCGCAGCACCACGTCCGCCGTCACGTCATAGGGGTTGGTCAGCACCAGTACCGACCTGCTGTCGCGCATCAGCCGGAACTCTGGTCCTGGTCGTAGGACTCGGTGCTGTCCGCGTCGGTCGCACCGCCCGGACCGGCCCCGTCACCGGGGGTGGTCGTGGTGGGCGTCAGGCCGCTCGTGCTGGTGCCGTGGCTGCCCAGCTCGACCGTCCGGCCGTGCTCGTCCACAATGACCGCGATCTGAGTTTCGGGGTCGATCACGGGCGTGTACTGCGGAACCGTGGCGGTGGCCGCGTACGGCCCCATCCGTTGCGTGCCCCACGGGGCAGGCGTCTGCGTCATCTGTGCTGTACCTCCGTTTCCTGCGAACGTCGAAAGTTCAACACCTCGGCCATGAAGCCGAGTTGCCAATCCCACCCCGACCGAGCCGCCCTGTCCAGGGCCGAACCGGTCGGGTGGGCCGTGCCCCGTTCCGGCGGGGGTGTTGACCCTTCCCCACCCGCCGGAACGGGAGTTCATGGGGCGCGGCTACCCGCGCCCGAGGGGACGTGCCTTGCGGAGCGGGGCCGGAGCGCCGGGGCGTGTCCACCCAAGGGGGAACAGCACCGGTTCACCGGGGAACAGTGCGGCCCACTCGGCGGTCATGACACCGCCCCACCGGCCGCACGTCAGGCACCGCCACACCGGCCCGCCCGGACCGCTCTGTAAGGCACCGGGTTCCGTGGTCGTCTCAACCTCGTGTCCGGCACCCTCGGGGCACTCGTGCATCTCCCCTCCATACCGTGAATTGTCTGTGCCCCGCCCCGGTCGTCCGTGCCGTCCACCGTCACTTCACCAGGGCGGGGGTTGTGCAGCCCGACGCCGCACACGCAACGCCGGGAGTCAAGCGAGCGGACTACCGCCGAACCCTGGTGCCCCACCTCGACCGGGGCCGGGCGTGCCGAGCACGGTAGGCGGGCTCGGTCACCGAGTTGTCCCGCCTGGCCATCGCGTCAACTGCCTTGCTGTGCAAGGTCGTTATGCAGTCGGCGCAGGCAAGCAGTCCGGCCGAGACTCCGCCGGCTGCGGTCACCGGCCCGAGCCAGAGCACCCGGACCGAGGTACGCCCGCAGTACAGCCAGCAGTCCCCGGCCACCCACGGGTTCTCGTCGTCGGCCTCGGGCGGCTCCGGAAACCGTCCCGCGCCGATCTCGGCCAGCGTGGGCGGCACCTCGGCAGCGAGGGTCACGGCGGATCTCCGGGACGAACATGGCGAACCGTGACCCGCAATCGGGACCGCCGCGCGGCACGTCTTCGGCGCCACCACGTTTCCCAGTCTCCGCCGTACACGATGCCGAGCATGGCGACCGCCATGGCGAAGAACCACCAGACCCAGCGGCGGGCGCTCTGCGGGTCGAGCTTGGCGAGGGCGACCACCAGAGCGGCGGGCCCGAGAGCGACCGCCATGGCCAAGGCACAGGCAATAAGGGTCTTGCGGCTCACGCCGGTTCCTCCTCGGGCACCAGCACCATCGGCACCGAGGCAGCGTCCAAGCTGTACGACCGGTGGTCCTGGTTGAGCCATGTGTGCGTGCGCGCCCACTCCGCCACGGCCCCCACGTCCGCACTCGGCCGGGAAGTCTCGCCGCACACGGTGCCGTCTTCGTCCTCGGACACGCAGGACAGGACGTAGCGCGCCGGAACGATCCGAGGGTCATCCGGGCGCAACTTCCAGTCCCCGAACCGAGTAACGATCCGGTTCGTCTCCTGGCAGTCCGTGTGCGTCAGCACCGACGGGAGTTCCCCGGTCGGCATGCTGCTCATTCGGCCTCCAAAACGCTGAATGCCCGTCACGTCTCATGGACGGTACGGGCACTCAACATGGCCGAGAGGCACAGTTTGTGCCCCTAACTATCTGTCAGGCAGCAAGCCCGGTTGCGGTTGCTAGATCACGGGCGGCAGTTCGAACAGACGGCGGACCGTCCAGCAGGCCCCTAACCAAGTCATGAGTTTCATGGTTCCACCGGGCGGTGTCGGGCGCCGCCTCCACTGCGTCGGTGAGCAGCGACGCCACCCAATCCGGTTCGCCTCGCAGAGCGTACGCCCGTGCGACCTCGATCAAGTGCCGCGCCCGCCTCGGCCGTGCGGGAAGTTCCGCCGGTGCCAGCCGGTCAGCCCACCGCAAGGCGGTGCCAACCTGTCGCAGCTCGACAGCGACCGTTACAGCGTGCACCGGGACTACCCGTGCAGATGCAGAGGTCGGCGAGTGCCAGAAATCAACCGGCAGGGTCCTGGCGACCTCCTCGGCACGATCGAACCAACCCCAAGCCTCGCCCGACTCTCCCGCGCGAGCGTGCGTAATGGCCGCGTGGAACGCCATGTCTGCCCATGCCGCAGCAAGCGACGGAGAATCGTTCCTAACCGGTCCCAGCAGCCGCAGAGCTTCCTCGGTGAGTGTCTGGGCACTGTCCCACTGCCCGGACTTCCGGAACGCCTCCACCAGGAACCAACACGCCTGCGCAACGGCGACGGCATCACCGGACGCTCGGGCGGTCGCCAAGGAACGCTCAGCCACGCGCCAGACCAAGTTTCCATCCCCCTGGTAGGCCGCGAACATCTGAACGAGATTCAGAGCTGAGGCATACAGCACCTCAGCGCGCCGACGATCCGGGCAGTCAGGGTGCGATGCGGCGACCGAAGCAGCCGATACCAGCGCCGGGAGCAGGTCCCCAAGAGCCGTACGGTGGTCGCCCCGGGAGTCCCGAGCTTGCCAAGCCGCAGCCACCTGAGCCGCAACGTGTTCGACGCTCGGAACCGGGCCGTCAGCCAGGCCCAGAGGCGCCGAGTCAACGGCCCTCCGGACCACCGATAGCGCCGGATGTTCCGCCCCGGAGAACAGCGCTCGGGGCATCGACACGTCCCCCGTCAGGGCCGACAGGTCTTCGATGCCCAAGTGTTCTGCGATCTTCACCAGCATGGGCAGACGCGGCGGCAAGAGCCGACCGTTCTCAACCGCCTTCAACCATCCCTCTGAACGGCCTACCAACCCGGCCAGCACGGCACGGGACTTGCCCGCACGCTCCCTGAAAAGCTTGATGCGCTGGCCAACAGACAGCGCCGGATCAACAGCCATAGCCATGGGGTAAGAGTAGGACCAGCGCTGCCGGGCTAACACCGGTTCGAACCGAGCACGTGGGAAGAGGCGGGCGAAGGCAGGGTGGCGAGCGGGAACGCAACAAGGCCCCCGCCCCAACCACCCGATGAGGGAGGAAGGGACGGGGGCGTTCATGTAGGCGGGACCGATCAGTCCCAGATATCGGAGTCGCCTGCTGATTCCAGCGGGGCAATGGCCACTCGCGCACTCGGCGAGAGACCCAACTCCCTGATGTAGCAGGCAAGTTAGGAGCGGTACTGTGCTGCGATGGTGGCAGCCCCGTTCTTCACCGTGCCGCGCTCGGCGGTCACCATGAGTCCGCGCTCGGACAGGTCTCGCTCGGCCTGGTCGATCCGTGCCACGCAGACGCACAGATCCTTGACGGTCGAGTGGTCCACCTCGCCGAGCCCAGCAGCCACTTCGAGAATTGGCACAACGCGCCGCCACTCGGCCGAGGCCATTTCCCGACAGCGGATATTGGCCTCTTGAATATTAGCGGCCGGCGAGTCCTTGAACACGTCTCGCCAATCAGGCTCAGAGAGAACAGCGCGCGGGACAATCACCCCCTCTCTGACCTCAGCCTTGGACGGGTTCCCTTCACGGGCCCGTATTGCTGCTGGCTTGGGTCTGTACCGGTCGGCCATGGTCTCCTTTCTCACTCGCTGTGAAGGTGCTCGGGTCTCCAAAAGTGGCTACAGCTCCGGCGCGAGGAACCTCCACCTCATCACCCCTCTTCCCGCTGTCGGACGAGCCCGAGGCGGTGGAGCCCGAGGCCACAGGCGCCCGCCTGCGGGCACAAGAGAGCCCCGGTCGACCACGGGGGCCGACCAGGGCTGTACGGGGCTCTATGGGGCCATTACGCGGCTGCGGGCAGTGTTGTGGGAACCGTGCCGGTATCCCATGCGGACAGTGCCTCGGCGGCCTCGTCGAGTTCGCCGTTCATGGTGAAGTCCACCCGCCGGGTGTCGAGCTTGCGCCACCCGCCACGGGTGCCCCGGCGGACGTTCAGCCGGACTCCGGCGTCCACCAGCATGCCGCGCCGCTCGGCCGTGTCGGCAGCGCTCCAGTCGTCCGCGAAGGTGCGCCCGGTGGCCGTGATGATGCGCTGCGGCTCGGTCTTCTCGCGGGACTCCAACTCGGCTATGCGGCTGTCCAGCGCATCATGTCGCTTCTGCCACTTCTGCGCGGCGTGCCGGGACTTCTGCTGTCCCTTGACTTCTAGGTGCGACTCGAACTCGGCCACGGTCGCGTTCAACTCGGGCTCGGGGTCGTACCCGGGGATCGCAACGGTTGTCCGGGTCTGGATTCCGCCGACCAGGCGCAGGAACTCGGCTGTCACGTACTCGTCCGCCCAGTCTCCCCGGATGTTCGCGGGTGCTTCGCACTTGTTGCCCCGGGCGTGGTAGTTGCACTTGTACGTGGGCTGCTTGCCGTCCTGCTTGTTGAGGTACATGCGCCCGCCGCACGAATCGCAGTGAATGACGCGCAGCAACAGGGCGTCCGTGTCGGACCGGTCGCCGTTGTTGATGCTGCGTTCGTCCAGAACGGCGCCGATCTGGTCGAACTCCTCGCGGGTGAGAATCGGCGTCTCGGTGCACATGACCGGGTTGCCCTGGTCGTCGCGCACGGGCACGCCGTTGTGCATCTTCCAGCCCAACAGCACCTCGTTGCGGAGCATCCGGGTAATGACTGCCGGAGTCCACTGGAACGATTCCCGCACGACGTGCTGACCCTTGGTCCCGCCGGTCTTGCCGCCCCGCTCGCGGCCCATCTTGTCGGCCCAGTAGTCACGCGGGCTCAGCACACCATCGGCGTTCAGCCCCGCAGCGATGGCGGACACCGTGGCGCCCTCCAGCGGCTCACGGACGATGCGCTCAATGACCGCCACGGCGTCCGGATCGGGCACCAGGGTCCAGCCCTTGCCTCCGAACTCCTCGGGCATCGGGGCGGGCATGTAGCCGTACGGCGGGCGGCCACCGCCGCGCCAGCGAAGCGGCACCTTGCGCATGGCGGCCTGTGCGCCGCTGACGCGGTCGCTGATGGACTGCGACTCGAACTGTGCGGCGAAAGCCAGCATGAACAGTTGGAGTTCCGCCATGGGGTCCATGGGGTTGCGGAAGTCGAACACCTGCCGGCCCCCGCCCAGACCCTCGGCGAAGATGAGTACCTTTCGGTGCTCTCGCGCCCAGTTGGCGAGGGCGTACATGTGCCCCATGGACCGGATGGCACGGTCAAAACGCCAGAACACCAGCGCGTCGTACGCGCCCGCGTTGCTGAGCCAGCGGAGAAGCTGCGGGCGCTCCCACGGGGACGTCTTGGACGCGCTGACGTCAAGGTCCACCGCTTCGCGGAGCGCGTCACCCTCGCCGAACGTGACCCGCAGCTCTCCCGCTACGTGGTCGCACGCTTCCCGCTGGCGCTCGGGGCTGGTGGTCTCGTCCGTGAGGACGGACAGCCGGATGCACCGGACACCCCGAAGGGTCTCGGTGAACACCGTGCCGGACAGTGGGTTGCGCGCATCTTCCATGTCCCACTTGGGGAGCGCGCCTTGCCCATGACCAGCTCCCAGACCCCTGACCAGCACAGATGCGGCTGCCATCTCTCACACTCCAGAACATCCAGTTCTGTGTGTTGGGAGACCCGGAGGGCAACGAGTCCTGCCTCCTCAGCCCCCGCTGACCCCCGGTCCGCGCCCACCGAGGGCCCGCTGTCGGTGGGCGCGGGCAGGACGTCCGATCACGAACGGCCGCCGGTGCGGGCGTTCACCGGGGGATGCGCGTCGTCACCGTCCGCGCCCAGGCCCGCGAGCAGGCGCAGCCCGTCCTCGGCGGGGCTGCCGGGGGCTGCGGACAGCACCAGCAGTTCGATGCCCGATTCGTCGGGCAGGGCGAAGTTCTCCTGGTGCAGTTCCAGCAGTCCGACCAGCGGGTGCCGGTACACCTTGCGCCCGTGGGTGCGGGCGCGCACGTCCGCGCGGGCCCAGAGGTGACGGAAGCGCTCGCTGCCCATCGCCAGTTCTCCGATGAGCGAGGCCAGGCCGGGGTCGTCGGGGTACTGGCCGGCGGCCAGCCGCAGGTGCCCGACCACGTCGAGGGTGCAGGCCTCCCACTCCGCGTAGAGGCCGCCGTCAAGTTCCTCCAGGAAGATGTGCCGGGCGGTGTTCAGACCCGGCATCGGGCGGCCGAGGAGGAGCCCGGCGAGGCGGTTCCCGGCGAGTACGTCCAGGCGGTGGTTCATGATCAGCGCGGGTGCGTCGGCGACCAGGCCGAGGACGCGCAGCAGCTCCGGCCGGATCCGGCCGCCCGGCGACTTCGCGCGGCGGCGGCACTGCCGGGCGAGGCGGCCGAGGTGCCCGCGTTCGGTCTCGTCGAGGTCGAGGACGCGGGCGAGCGCGTCGAGCACCTGCTCGGAGGGCTGGGTCGCGCGGCCCTGCTCCAGGCGCACGTAGTAGTCCACGCTGACGCCGGACAGGTGCGCGACCTCCTCGCGGCGCAGCCCTTCGACCCGGCGGCGGCGGTCGGTGGGAATGCCGGCCAGCGCCGGATCGACCCGGGCGCGCCGGGTCCGCAGGAAGCCCGCGAGATCGTCCATGCGGCCCAGTATCGCCCCCGGCCGGGCCCGCGAGGGTGGCCCTGCCGGTACCAGGAAGTCCGGTCCGACGGAAACGGCGCCCCTGAACGCCGGGCGCCGGGGCGTCCAGGATCGAAGCCGTCCGATCCGAACGCATCCGATCCGAAGGAGTTCCCGTGAAGACGCTGATCGTCCACGCCCACCCGGAGCCGAAGTCGCTCAACGGCTCGTTGAAGGACCTCGCCGTCACCACCTTGGAGAAGGCCGGGCACGAAGTACGGGTGAGCGACCTGTACGCGATGAACTGGAAGGCCGTCGCGGACGCCGCGGACTACGGCCCCGAGGCATCGAACCCGCTGAGGGTCGCCCGGGACTCCGGCCGGGCCTTCGAGGCCGGGACGCTCACCCCGGACGTCCTCGCCGAGCAGCAGAAGCTGCTGTGGGCCGACACCGTCATCTTCCAGTTCCCGCTGTGGTGGTACACGATGCCCGCGATCCTCAAGGGCTGGGTGGACCGGGTGTTCACCCACCGCTTCGCGTACGGCGTCGGCGAGCACAGTGACACCAAGTACGGCGAGCGCTTCGGCGAAGGCACCCTCGCGGGCCGCAGGGCGCTGCTGTCGGTGACCACCGGCGGCCCGCGGTCGCACTACGCCGCGCGCGGGATCAACGGCCCCATCGACGACCTGCTGTTCCCGTTCCAGCACGGCGTCCTCTACTACCCGGGCATCGAGGTGCTGCCGCCCTTCGTGCTGTACGGCACCGACCGGATGACCGAGGAGGACTACCCGGCCGTCGCCGAGGCCTGGGAGCGGCGCCTGCTCACCCTGGAGTCGACCGAGCCGATCGCGTTCCGGCCGCAGAACTTCGGCGACTACGAACTCCCCTCACTGCACCTGAAGGAGGGCCTGGAACCCGCGGGCCGCACGGGTTTCGGCCTGCACGTGCGCGGCTGACCGCCGACGACGGACCGGGACGAGCAGGGGCGCGAACAGGACGAGCGGGGGCGCGGGTCCGGGCGCCCCCGCTCCCTCATCCGGTCAGCGCGCTCCTCGGATGCTGTCGATGATGCGGGTCCAGTTGTCGCCGCCGTGTCCGTCCTCGATCGCGCGCCGGTAGTGGGCCTGCACGGCCAGCGGAAGCGCGAGGTCGAGGCCGACCGAGGCACTGGTGTCGACGATGTGGTCGGCCGTCGCGCCCATCATGGTGACCGTGCTGAGGGCGCCGGGGTGTTCTCCGGCGTCGAGCGCCGTGCCGGGGGTCTCCTCACCGGCCCTCAGGATGGCGCCGATCGAGTCGGCGGAGGCGAGCAGCTCCGGCAGCGCCGCCGTGGCCTTCATGCCAGCCGTGCCCAGCATCGCGGTCGCCTGCATCAGTCCGGACAAGGTGCTGAGGAACACCGCGAGTTGGGCCTGGTACATCAGCTGCGCGAGCCCCGGGTCCTCCCCCAGGTACTTCGGTGTCCCCAGCGGCGTCAGCGCCGCCAGGTGGCGCTCCAGCACGTGGCCGTCACCGCTGTAGTAGACCTGGGACGCCGCCGTACCGACCATCGGCGCGGGGACCATGACACCTCCGGTGAGGAAGGCCGCGCCGTGGCCCGCCGCCCAGGCCGCCGCCTCGCGCGAGCGGTCGGGGGTGTCGGATCCGAGGTTGACCAGCATCCGGCCGGCCAGCGACCCGGTGGCCCCGCCGAGGATGTCGTACATCGCCTGGTAGTCGGTCAGGCTGAGGATCACGAGGTCACTTTCCGCCACCGCCTCACCGGGCGTCGCCGCGAGCACCGCCCCGGCGGCGACGACGCCGTCCGCTCGGCCGGCGGTGCGGTTCCAAACGGTCACCGGGTGGCCGGCGGTGAGGAGGGTTCGGGCCATCGCCCGTCCCATCGGGCCGAGCCCGATCACGGTGACGGCGCTGTTCTGCTTGCTGCTGTGGTTCTGTCGTTCGTTCACCCCTCCAGGCTCGGAGAGTGTCACCGCTCCCGGAAGTACCTACTATTTTCTGCGGTACTTACCAATAAGTAAGGGGGTCGGCGATGGCCAAGGCACCGAGGCAAGGGCCGTACATCTGCGGCATCGACGCCGCGCTCGACGTGGTGAGCGGCAAGTGGAAGGGGCTGATCCTCTGGGAACTCGACACCCGTGGCGTGCGCCGCTTCGCCGAACTCCGCCGCGCCCTGCCGGGAGTGAGCGAGAAGATGCTGACGCAGCACCTGCGCGAGCTGGAGGCCGACGGCCTGGTGCACCGGGAGGTCTACGCGGAGGTGCCGCCACGGGTCGAGTACTCCCTCACCGAGCACGGGCACACCCTCAATCAGGCCCTGCGGCCGCTCGGCGTCTGGGGGCGCGAGCGGATCGACCGCGAGGGCCACGCGGTGGTCGACGCGGCCGGGGATCCGGTCGACGGATAGACCGGGCGGCGAGTTCAGCCTCCGCTCCCCGGTCGCGAACTCGACGGCCCGGCCGGTGCCCGCTCGCACGGTGCTGCCCGGTTCACCTCGTGATGTCGCCGTCCGGCAGGTCGCGGACGGTGACCTCGGCGCGCGGCCGGCCCAGGAGCTCGGCCACCGTGTCGCCGATCCGCCGCGCGTCTCCCGTCGGCTCGGGAGGCGCTCCGTCGGTGTACCGCTCGATGGCCTTCTCGAAGTAGGAGGGGTTCCACGCCCCGACGGCCCCGCTGACGTCGACGGCCTTCACCGGGCGGAGGCCGACGGCGCGCCTGATGGCGGGGAGGATCTCGTCCGAGGCGTATTTCCCCGGGACCTGGAACAGGCTCGCGTGGCCGCCGACCTTGCCGCCGTCCCGCAGGTGGACGGTGACGACCAGGCAGCTGGTCACGGACGGGTAGGTGATCGTGCCGCGCGGACCCACCTGGCCGACCTCGCCCTCGGTGAGCGAGATGCCGGGCGCGGCCGGCGTCCGCGGCACGAGGTGCTGTGCGCTGACCTGCCCGGCCCCGCCGAGCGCCGCGGTCCCGACCGGGCCGGCGCCGAGCCCCTCCGCCGACGCTCCCCCGGCCGTACAGACCGCCAGCACCAGCGCCGCCGCGGCGGCGACACCGGCGCTCCGCACGCCCCGCCCGGACACCCGCAACGTCATGACCCCACACCCCAGGAAACCGATTCCGCTTCCGCGTGCCCCCGTGCACACGCGCGGTGAGACATGCTCCCGAGCACGAACGATCTCGTCAACTCCGCGCCCCTCCCGTCCACACCCCTCCCGCCGGTCGACCCGGAAAGGGCGCCGGAACGAACGGGCGTCCTTCGGACAGACGGCCGGACAACCAGCCCGTCCGTCCACCCGATCGGGCACTTCCCCGGAACATCCGCGAACGGGGCGGGACAGCAACCGGCCGCATGCGAAAGGCTCCGCGCATCCGGAGCGGGCCCCGTCGGTTCGGCGGCCGGGATCGGCCGGATCGAGCCCACACCCGGAAGGTGACATGACCGTTCAGGACGTCCCGACCGCCCGCGCCGTCCGGCACGGCGACTTCGCCGAGCTGCGGCGACGCGTCGCGGAGGCCGGGCTGCTGCGCCGGCGTCCGCTGTACTACGCCTGCCGCGCCGTTGCCCTGCTCATCGCCTCGGGGCTGGCGCTGGCGGGGTTCACCGCGCTCGGGGCGAGCTGGTGGCAGCTCGGCCTCGCGCCGCTGTTCGCCTTCCTGCTGGGGCAGTTGGCGCTGCTCGGGCACGACGTCGCGCACCACGCGGTGTTCTCCGGGCGCCGGGCGACGGACCTGGCGGGGATCCTGCTGGGCAACCTGGTGGTCGGCATGAGCTACGGCTGGTGGGTCAGCGACCACAACCGCCACCACGCGCACCCCAACCGCGAGGGCCGCGACCCGGCGGCGGACGCCATCCTCTTCGTCCGCACCACCGAACAGGCCGACCGGACAAGGGGGTTGAGGCGGAGAGTGGCCAGGCACCAGGCGGAGCTGTTCTTCCCGCTGCTCTCCCTCCAGGCACTCGGCCTGGTCGTCGCCACCGGGCTGACCCTGGCCCGCGGCCCGCTCCGCCACCCGGTGCTGGAACGGACCCTGGCCACCCTGCACTACGCCCTGGCGGCGGCCCTGCTGCTGCTCGTCCTCACGCCGCTCCAGGCGCTCGCGTTCGCCGTGCTGTGCGGCGCCGTGCTCGGCGTCTACCTGGGGTGCGTCTTCGCACCCAACCACAAGGGCATGCCGATGACCGGCGCCGCCGAGGAGCACACGGACTACCTTCGCCGGCAGGTGCTACCCTCCCGCAACCTCCGGGCCGGGCGGTTCGTCCACTTCCTGTTCGGCGGCCTCGACCTCCAGATCGAGCACCACCTCTTCCCGGCCATGCCGGTGGTCGCGCTGCGCCCGGCCTCGCGGATCGTGCGCGCCTACTGCGCGGAGATCGGCGTGGACTACTGCGAGGCCGGGCTCGTCGACTCGTTCCGGGAGATCCTGCGGGACCTCCGGGCGGTCGGCCGCTCCATCGAGCCGGAGCCGCCGTCGGCCGCCGGGCCCGGGACGGAAGCCGGGCCCACGACGGCCGCCGGGCCCGGGACCGAAACCGGGCCCACGACGGGAGCCGCCCGGTGAACGCGGCCCCCTCCGGGGCGGCGGTACGCACCCCGGGCGGCCCGGCGCGCGACGGCGGCCTCCTGCGGGTGCTGATCGTCACCGAGTCCTTCGCCCCGCAGGTCAACGGCGTCGCCCACAGCGTGCTCCGGACGGCCGAGCACCTGGCGGCCCGCGGGCACCGGGTACTCGTGGTCGCCCCGGCGACCCGGACCCGGCGGGGCCCCGAGCGGGCCGACGGCTACGACGTCGTCCGGGTGCCGTCCGTCCCGCTGCCCGGCTACCCGGAGGTGCGGATCGCCCTCCCCGGGCGCCGACTGGCTGCGGCCATCGACCGGCACCGGCCCCAAGTCGTCCATCTGGCCGGGCCGTTCGCGCTCGGCGCGGCCGGGGCCGCGGCGGCCGGACGGGCCGGGATCCCGACCGTGGCGGTGTTCCAGACCGACATGGCCGCGTACACCAGGACCTACCTTCCGGTGGCGCGCGAGCCCGGCGCCAGACTCGCCTGGCGGATCCTGCGGCGCATCCACACCGGCGCCGCCCGGACCCTGGCGCCGTCCCAGGCCTCGCTGAGCGCGCTGGCCGCCCAGGGCGTCCCCCGGCTGCACCTGTGGCCGCGCGGCGTCGACGGCGCCCGCTTCCATCCCCGTCACCGCGACGAGGCGCTGCGCCGCCGGCTCGGCCCGCGCGGCGAGGTGCTGGTCGGCTACGTCGGGCGCCTGGCGGCGGAGAAGCAGGTCGACCGGCTGGCCGCGGCGTCCCGGCTGCCGGGCGTACGGCTGGTGGTCGTCGGCGACGGCCCGTGCCGGAGCGCCCTGGAGGCCGCACTGCCGGACGCGCTCTTCCTGGGCCGCCGCACCGGCCCCGAACTCGCTCGGCTCTACGCCTCGTTGGACGTGTTCGCGCACACCGGCCCGTACGAGACCTTCGGCCAGACCGTCCAGGAGGCGATGGCCAGCGGCCTGCCCGTCATCGCCCCGGCCGCCGGCGGGCCGCTGGACCTCGTCCGGCCGGGGAGCACCGGCCTGCTCGTCCCGCCCGGCTCGGGCGACGCGTTCCGGGCGGCGGTCGAACGGCTCGCCCGGGACGGCGGGCTACGGGCGGAACTCGGCCGGGCGGGCCGCGCGGCGGTGGCCGGGCGCAGCTGGGCGGAGGTCGGCGACCAGCTGATCGGGCACTACCGGCTGGCCATCGCGGAGACGGCCGGGCCGCGGAGCCGACCGGTCGGGACCGGCTGACGGCACCCGTCCGCGACCCGCCTCGGGACCCCCCTCGGGACCCGTCGCGCCCGCCTCGCAACCCGACTCGCAACCCGCCTCGCAACCCGCCTCAGGCTCCCGTCGCGCCACGCATCGAACCCCCCGAGATGAGGACCACCGTGCACCAGCCCCTCGCCGCCGAGTACCTCCCCAGTACGGCGCCCTCCGCCGACACCGCCGTGTTCCTGCACGGCCTCGGCGGGTGGACCCACAACTGGGCCGCGCTGACCGGCCTGCTGCGGCCGTCCGTCCACTGCCTCGCCCTGGACCTCCCCGGCTTCGGCAGGTCCGCACCCCCGCCCGACGGCCGGGTCACCGTCGCCCGGCAGGCCGCCGCCGTCGCCGGCCACCTGGAGCGCGCCGGGCATCGCCGCGTCCACCTCGTCGGCAACTCCCTCGGCGCCCTGACCGCCCTCCACCTCGCCGCCCACCGCCCGGGCCTGGTCGCCACCCTGACGCTGGTATCCCCCGTGCTGCCCGCCCTGCCGCCGCCCCAGGCCCTGCGGCTCTCCCTGCTCGCCCTGCCCGGCGCCCACCGCCTGTACGCCCGGCGCCTCGCCGCCCAGAGCCCGGACCGCCAGCTCGACGACCTCTACCGGCTGATCTACGCGAACCCCGCCCTGGTCACCCCCGAGCAGCGGACGACCGAGGCCCGGGAACGCCTGCGCCGCGCCGAACTCCCCCACACCCCGGGGATGTTGACCGCAGGCGTGCGCACCGTCGTCCGCACCTACCTGCGCCGCGGAACGTCCTCGCCCTGGCGGCAGGCGCGCCGGATCACCGCTCCCACCCTGCTCGTCTACGGCCGGGAGGACCGCCTCGTCCCCTTCCGTACCGCACCCCGCGCCTACGCGGCCTTCCGCGACGTCCGGCTCCTGGCCCTGCCCGGGACCGGCCACGTCGCCATGCAGGAACGCCCCGAGCCGGTGGCCGCCGCGCTCCGCGCCCTGATCACCGGGAGCCGCCCCACCCTGCCGGACCCCACCACCGCGGCCCAGCCCGCCGTCTCCGGGCGCTGATCCGGCCCGGCCGGCGTCAGAGGGCCCTGGGCTCGCCGTCGACCATGCTGAGTTGAGCCCGGCCGGAGGCGGTCTCGATCACCTCGTCCAGGACCTCGCGGGAGCGGATCAGATCGGTGATCACCTGGTCGATCCGGTCGCGTTCGGCGGCGAGCTCCTCGACCAGGCGCGGGGTGGCGGTCGCGTTCGGCGCGCCGTCGGAGTCCCGCATGCAGGGGAGGAGTTCGGCGATCTTCT
This sequence comes from Kitasatospora sp. NPDC127060, assembly GCF_042724935.1. Classification (NCBI taxonomy): domain Bacteria; kingdom Bacillati; phylum Actinomycetota; class Actinomycetes; order Kitasatosporales; family Streptomycetaceae; genus Kitasatospora; species Kitasatospora sp. NPDC127060. Next base: position 2,235 of record NZ_JBHXEG010000122.1, on the reverse strand, counting down.
TGCTGCGCAGCCCGGCCGCGAAGAGCTCCTGGATGAGGACGACCCGGTCCACCGCGCCGTCCGGGTAGTCCCGGTGCCCACCCAGGGTGCGCTCGGCGGCGAGCAGCCCCTGCTTCTCGTAGTAGCGCAACGAGCGCTCGCTCACACCGGTGCGCTGGGCCAACTCGCCGATCCGCATCCCGTCCCCCGTCCCCCGTTCTCCGACGCGCCGTCACCTGACGCCGGAGAAGCACTTGAACCTGACACCGATGTTAACTTCTGCGGTTTCGGCATGACGACGAGCGCCGGAACCGCCGCTCCGATCCACCGCCGCAGGCGCGTACGTGCCCGATCTTGAGTACGCGTACTCAGGCGGCGCCCGGGCGGATCGGTGAGGATCACCAGGGCGAGCCACGCGGACACCGCCAGGCTCGCCCGCACCGACGAGGGACATCCGCCTCGGTCGGACCGATCATGATTTCTCCCGGGGGATTCCTTGCGCTCCGCAACCGCGCTCCGTACCACCGCCATCCCGGCCGCCGCCGCGCTCGCCCTCCTCCTGACGGCCTGCGGGCCCGACAACAGCGACGGCCCCGTCAGCGCGGCCCCCACCGCCACCGCCGCCACGGGCCCGAACACCGCCCCGCCGTCGACGGCCGCCACCGCGGCACCGAGCATCACCGCCGCAGCGCCCACCGCGACGCCCTCCGCCCCCAGCCGCTTCGCCGGCGCGCTCGCGCCCGCGACGACCGCGAAGGGCACCTACACCGACAGCGAGAAGGGCGACATCTCCGTCACCATCGGCCCCACCAGCGCGGTCAAGGGCGACATCGCGGACCTGGCCAAGTTCCTCAAGCCGGAGGACATGACGGGCAAGACGCCGTACTACGTGAGCGTCACCTACACCCACACCGGCGGCAACGGGATCTACGAGCCCTACTTCAACCGGCGGCTGCGCGCCATGATCAGCGACACCGCCCAGGCCCGCAAGGTCGACCTGCTCAGCGCCTTCCCCAAGTGCGAGAGCGACGTCCCCCAGGGCGGCAAGGACTTCGTCAAGGGCCAGAGCGAGCACGAGTGCGCCATCTACCTGGCCCCGGCCGACCAGCCCCTCAAGTACGTCCTGTGGCTCGACAAGGACGACAAGCCCCTGGCCTGGAAGGCCGGCTGACGCGCAGCCGGCCCCCACGGCCACGGCCCCCCGGCGGCCGTCCGGCTCGCCTCCCGGCCGCGGAGGCACCCGGCGGCCGCATGGATCAGCCGACCTACTGCCGCTCGGCCTGCTCCTGCTCGGCCTCCACCTGGGCGTTCCACTCGCGCTTGGCCGCCCGCCAGGCCTCGTCGCTCTGGCCGAGCCGCCAGTAGCCCGAGACCGACAGCCGCTCGCGCGGGATGCCGCGCTCCACCCGTAGCAGGCGGCGCAGTTCCTTCACGAAGCCCGCCTCGCCGTGGACGAACGCGGAGGCCGTGCCGGCCGGGAACTCCAGCGCGCCCACCGCCTCGACCAGCGCCTCGCCCACCGGGCGCGTGCCGCGGTGCAGCCAGCTGATCCCGGCCCTGGCGGGCGTGACGATCTTCTGCTCCTCCGCGGCGTCCGCGACCTCGATGAAGGCGTGCACCAGCGCGTCGGCCGGCATCCGCTCCAGCGCCGCGGCGATCGCGGGCAGCGCGCTCTCGTCGCCCGCCAGCAGGTGCCAGTCGGCGCTCGGGTCGGGGGCGTAGCCGCCGCCGGGGCCCAGGAAGCGCACCGTCTCGCCGGGCTGGGCGCGGGCCGCCCACGGGCCGGCCAGGCCCTCGTCACCGTGCACCACGAAGTCGACGGTCAGCTCGCACTGCGCCGGGTCCCAGGCCCGCACGGTGTACGTCCGGGTGATCGGCCGTTGCTCGGGCGGGAACTCCGCGCGGATCCGCGCGATGTCGAAGGGCTCGGGGTAGCTGACGCCCTCGGGAGCGAAGAGCACCTTGATGTAGTGGTCGGTGAACTCGGTGGCGTCGAAGTCCGCCAGCCCCGCACCGCCGAGGACCAGTCGCACCATGTGCGGCGTGATCCGCTCGGTGCGCAGCACCCGTGCTTCACGGGCCCGTGGCGTGCGGCGGGTCGGTTGGTCTGCCATGGTGTGTGCCCCCCTGGGCTTGGTGGTCGCGCCTCTTGAGCAGAATTGGTAAGGCTTACCTAAGTTATCACTCCCTGGGGGCGTCAGCACTCCCCGGGGGGGCGTCAGCAGTCAGCGGGGCGTCGGCCCGCCACCGCGTGGT
>NZ_JBHXEG010000121.1:0-19390 GCF_042724935.1 Kitasatospora sp. NPDC127060 | reverse complement strand
TCGCTGGGGCCGCGGCCTTTTTGTGTTTTTCGAACTAGCATGAGACCGGCAGACCGGAACTTCCGCCCAGGCGCGGACGCTTCCGACATGCCGGACAATGGAGATGGTGCGCGGCCACGAGGCCGGCACCGATACCGCGTGACGGCACTGGTGTTGCTCGGTCCGCGGTGGAGCTGAAGCAGCAGAAGGAGTCACCAGGATGTCGAACCAGCCCGAGGGCCGTCCCGAGCGTCGATCGGACGACGGCCGAGGCCACGAGCCCCGGTCCCGTGGGGGCTGGTCCAACGACCGTGGCGGCTTCCGTCGTGACGATCGTGATGACCGTCCGCGTCGTGACGACCGTGGTGGCGACCGTCCGTCGTACCGCGACCGCGATGACCGGGGCGGCGACCGCGGTGGCTACCGTGGCGGCGACCGTCCCCAGGGCGGCGGCTTCAACCGCGACCGTGACGACCGCGGTGGCTACCGTGGCGGTGACCGTCCGCAGGGCGGCGGGTTCAACCGTGACCGTGGCGACCGCCCTCAGGGCGGCGGCTTCCGCCGGGACGACCGCCCGCAGGGTGGTGGGTTCCGTCGCGATGACCGCCCCTCCGGCGGCGGCTTCAACCGTGACCGTGACGACCGTGGCGGCGACCGTGGCGGCTTCCGCCGTGACGACCGTCCCCAGGGTGGCGGTTTCAACCGGGACCGTGGTGACCGTCCGCAGGGTGGCGGTTTCAACCGGGACCGTGACGACCGCGGTGGCTACCGTGGCGGTGACCGTCCGCAGGGTGGCGGGTTCAACCGTGACCGTGACGACCGTGGCGGCGACCGCGGTGGCTTCCGCCGTGACGACCGCCCGCAGGGTGGTGGGTTCCGTCGCGATGACCGCCCCTCCGGCGGCGGCTTCAACCGTGACCGTGACGACCGTGGCGGCGACCGCGGTGGCTTCCGCCGTGACGACCGTCCCCAGGGTGGCGGTTTCAACCGGGACCGTGGTGACCGTCCGCAGGGCGGCGGCTTCAACCGGGACCGTGACGACCGCGGTGGCTACCGTGGCGGCGACCGCCCCCAGGGTGGCGGCTTCCGTCGGGACGACCGCCCGAGTGGCTTCCGTCGCGATGACCGTGATGACCGTCCGCGTCGTGACGACCGTGGTGGCGACCGTCCGTCGTACCGCGACCGCGATGACCGGGGCGGCGACCGCGGTGGCTACCGTGGCGGCGACCGCCCCCAGGGCGGCGGCTTCAACCGTGACCGCGATGACCGCGGTGGCTTCCGTCGCGATGACCGCCCCTCCGGCGGCGGCTTCAACCGTGACCGCGGCGACCGTGGCGGCTTCCGCCGTGACGACCGCCCCCAGGGTGGCGGCTTCCGTCGCGATGACCGTCGTGACGACCGCGGTGGCGACCGGGGCCGTCAGGACTACGACGACCGTCGCGGCAACTTCGAGCCCGTCCGGCGCCTGCCGATCCCGGAGGACGTCACCGGCTTCGAGCTGGACGCGGACGTGCGCCAGGAGCTCAAGAGCCTGCCCAAGACCCTCGCGGACGACGTCGCCCGCAACCTGGTGATGGTGGCCCGCCTGCTCGACGGCGAGCCGGAGGAGGCGTACCAGTACTCGCGCGTCGCGCTGCGGCTGGCGTCCCGCGTGCCCGCCGTCCGTGAGGCGGCTGGCTTCGCCTCGTACATGACCCAGCGGTACTCCGAGGCGCTGACCGAGTTCCGCGCCGCCCGTCGGATGACCGGTCGTGCCGACCTGTGGCCCGTGATGGCCGACTGCGAGCGCGGTCTGGGCCGTCCGGAGCGGGCGCTGGCGATGGCCGGCGAGCCCGAGGTGAAGCAGCTGGACAAGGCCGGCCAGGTGGAGATGCGCCTGGTGGCGGCCGGTGCCCGCAGCGACATGGAGCAGTTCGACGCGGCCGTCGTCACCCTGCAGAGCCCGGAGCTGGCCTCCAGCGCGGTGCACCCGTGGACCGCGCGTCTGCGGTACGCCTACGCCGAGGCGCTGATCGCGGCCGGCCGTGCCGACGAGGCCCGTGAGTGGTTCGCGAAGGCCGCCGAGGCCGACACCGACGGTACGACCAACGCCTCGGAGCGCCTGGCCGAGATCGACGGCGTCGAGTTCACCGACGCGCTCGACCCGGAGCTGGCCGAGGACGAGGCCGACCAGGCCGACGCCCCGGTGAAGAAGCGCACCGGCGACGTCGCCGACGACCGCGTGATCTTCGAGGACGAAGAGGACGTCGAGGAGTTCTACGACGAGGACGACCTCGAGATCGACGAGGAGTTCGACGGCGTGGTGCCCGAGCGTGCCGAGGACGCCGAGGCGGACAAGGCCGAGCAGGCCGGGGCCAAGGGCGACGCCCGGAGCTGAACGTCCTGAAACGCCGTGAGGCCCTGCCGTTCCCTTCGGGGATCGGCAGGGCCTCACGGCGTTCGGGCTCCGGTCGCCGCGGCGGGCCGCTCCGGCGGCGGGCTACCCGAGCGGCAGGCTGCGGAGCACCAGACCGGTGGCCGGCTTCGGCCCGAACGAGGTGGACTTGCGTGGCATGGTGACGCCCTGTTCGGCCAGCCGCCGCACCACGCTCTCCCGGACCGGGTGCAGCAGCACGGCCGTGCCCCCGGTCCGGGCGGCCTCGCGCTCTGCGGCCGCGGCGGTGTGCAGGTAGCCGATGTCGTCGGGACCGTCCGGGACGTGCCAGGTCGCGTCGAGCAGGGTGGCGTGCAGCACGGTGGCGTCCAGGTGGCGCCACTCCTCGGGCCGGTCGTGCGGCACGGTCGCATCGAGCAGGGACTCCTCGGGCTCGCCGAGCAGCCAGAAGACGCCGTCGCCGCCGGTGAGGACGAAGCCGTTGCCGCCGTGCCGCTTCTGCTCGGCGAGGGCCTGGAGGGCGGCGGGCAGCGGGCCGGGGACCTCCTTGACCTTCCACTGGTCGCCGAGCTGCTCCAGCGCCTCGGCGACCGGCAGGCGGTACAGCACGCGGTGGATGGCGCGGACCCGCAGCGGGTAGCGGGCAGTGTCGACCAGCAGCACCATGCCGCGGTCCCACGGGCTGCGGGGCAGGTGGCGGTGCTCCCGCTGGAGCCGCAGGTACATCTCCCAGCGGTGGTGGCCGTCGGCGATCAGCGCCCGGCAGGTCGCCAGGTCGCGGCCGATCGCGGCGAGGTCGGTGGGGTCGGTGACGGCCCACAGGCGGTGGTGGGTGCCGTCGCTGGTGGCGGTGGAGAGCAGCGGCTCGCCCTCGACGGTCCGCTCGATGACGTCGGAGGCGTCGCCGTGGCCGCGGTAGGTGAGCAGCAGCGGTTCGAGGTTGGCCCGGGTGGTGCGCATCAGCCCGACCCGGTCGGCGACCGGCCGGGGCATCACGTCCTCGTGGGGGAGGACGACGCCGGCCTCGGGGCCGCTCACCGCGAGGGCGCCGATCAGGCCGCGCTGGAGCAGCTCGGGGGTGTCGCCGTCGCCGGGCACCCGCTGCTCGTACACGTAGATCGCCGGCTCCGGGTCGGCGGCGAGGATGCCCTCGCGCTGCCAGCCGGACAGGAGCCGGGCGGCGTGCCGGTACTTGGTGTCGCGGTCGGGGCGGTCGCCGCCGTCCTCGGGCTCGGGCCGGGGCAGGATCAGCCGGACCACGTTGTGCGGATCGGCCGTCTCCAGGTCGAGCCGACGCCCCGGGTCGACGACGTCGTACGGCGGCGACATCACCGAGGCCAGCGCGCCGACCCGGTCGGGGACGTAGCGCAGGCCACGGAAGGGGGACAGGGACAGGCCTGCGGTGGCGACGTGCCCGGGATCGCCGGGGCCGCCCACGGGAGTCTCGACTCCGTCTTCTGCACTGGGTGTGCTCATTCTGGGCATCGTAACCGGGTACGCGTTGTTGAGAGATCGGAATACCCGTGCCGACCTGTGGGGCCGGGTGTGCGACCGAGGGCGAGGTAGGGCATGGAGGACGGACAGGAGCGGCTGGAGGGCGGCGCGCCGGGGGAGTACGTGCCCACGGGCGGGATCCCGGCGCAGGGGCGGCCCGGGGAGCCGTCGGGGGACGTCTACGACTGGTTCCGCCGGGGCGCGCAGCTGCTGGCCCAGGGGCACCCGGCGGCGGCCGAGCAGCTGCTGGCCCGGGCGGCGGAGGCCGAGCCGCACTCGCGCAGCATCCGGGAGGCGCTGGCCCGGGCCCAGTTCGACGCCGGTTCGTACGCGGCGGCGCTGGAGAACTTCCGGACCGTGGCCCTGGCCGATCCCTCGGACGACTACGCTCAGTTCGGGTGGGGCGTCGCGGCGGCCCGGCTGGGCGACTTCGAGACCTCCGCCGAGCACCTGGCGCTGGCCGTGGCCATGCGGCCGGAGGCCGACCACTACCGGGCGGCGCTGCGGCAGACCCGGGCGACGCTGGCGGCCCGCGCCGGGGCGTTCGGCCCGCTGCTGCCGGGTGTTCCGGCCAACCGGAAGGACGCGAGCGGAGAGCCGGGGGCGGGTCTTCCCCAGCAGCCCGGGGGAAAGCCCGAGGGCGTCAACGACGACGCCTGAGCGGGCGGGCAGTGACGAGCAGACGAACCGCAGTGAATGAGGTAGCGCAGGCATGACCGAGACGGCCACTCCCGCACGACGCACCACCCCCGGCGGCAGCGACCGCCCGCTGACCGAGGCGTACGACACGGCGCTGCTGGACCTGGACGGCGTGGTCTACGCCGGCCCGCACGCGATCGAGCACGCCGTGGACTCCTTGGCGGCGGCCCGTACGGCCGGGATGCGGCTCGCTTACGTCACCAACAACGCCTCCCGCCCGCCCCGGGTGGTCGCCGAGCACTTGACCGAGCTGGGTGTGCCGGCCGAGCCCGCGGATGTGATCAACTCGGCCCAGGCGGCGGCCCGGGTGGTCGCCGAGAAGGTGCCGGCCGGTGCGAAGGTGCTGGTCGTGGGCGGGCTGGGGCTGGAGGAGGCGCTGGCCGAGCGTGGGCTGGTCGCGGTCCGCTCGCTGGACGATGAGCCGCTCGCGGTGGTGCAGGGCTTCGACCCGTCGGTCGGCTGGGCGCAGCTGGCGGAGGCCTCGTACGCGGTGCGCGGCGGGCTGCCGTGGGTCGCCTCCAACACCGACATGACGGTGCCGACTGCGCGTGGCATCGCGCCCGGCAACGGGACGCTGGTGGCGGCGGTGCGGGCGGCGTCCGGGGTGGAGCCGGAGGTGGCGGGCAAGCCGCTGCCGCCGATGCACCGGGAGACCGTGCTGCGGACCGGAGCTCGGCGCCCGCTGGTGGTCGGGGACCGGCTGGACACCGACATCGAGGGCGCGTTCAACGGCGGGGTGGACAGCCTGCTGGTGTTCACCGGGGTGACCACCCCGGCGCAGCTGCTGGCGGCTCCGGTCGAGCACCGGCCGACGTACCTGGCGGCCGACCTGCGGGCCCTGCTGGTCCCGCAGCCGGCGGTGACGGCGGCGGCCGGCGGCTTCGTCTGCGGCGGCTGGACCGCCACGGCTTCGGACGGCGTGCTGGGGCTGGCCGGTGCCGGGGACCGCTGGGACGGGCTGCGGGCGCTGTGCGCGGCGGCGTGGACGGTCCTGGACGCGGACGGTGGATCGGTGGACGGGCGGAAGGCACTGGCCGAGCTCGGCTTCTGAGGGCTGTCTGGGACGGAGGTCTGAGACGGAGGTCTGAGACGGTCGTCCCGGCCCTGGACGTCTGAGACGGTCGTCTGAATCGGTCGCCCGGGGGTGTCGGATGCGCCCGTCTGGGACGGATGTCTGAGGCGGGCGTCTGGATCAGGCGTCTGACGCGGACGTCCGTACCGACGTCGGCCCCGGGCGTCAGGGCGTCAGAGCAGGGTGCGTAGCCGCAGCAGGTCGCGGAAGCCGGCCTCCAGCTTCACCCGGCCGCTCGCCCAGGCGGAGGCGAACTTGAGGTCGCCGCCGACCAGCGCGAGCAGGTCGTCGCTGGCCATGGTGAGCCGGATCGCGGCCTGCTCGGTGGGCGCGCCGGGGGTGGCGACCAGGTCGTGGATCCGGCCGTCGCGCAGCTGTCCGGTGAAGGTCAGGCCGAGGTCGGTGATCCGGCAGCTGAGCGAGCGGTCGAGGGCGGCTGCCTTGCGGACGTCCCCGGTGGAGTTGGCCATGTTCCGGCTCAGCTGCTCCAGTGCCTCCCGGCACTCCTCGGCGTTCGCCATGGCGCTCGCTCCATCCCCGGGTCACTACGGTGCGGACTGCCGGCCACGGTACCTCAGGAGGGTTTTGGCGGTAGCGTCGTCAGTGGGGTGCCCGGAATCGCCTGGGCGCCGAGGGCGACGGAGCGAGACGCGCGTAGGCGCGGAGGAGGCACCCGGATGCTGCCGAGGACGGTGCGGGGAGCGGTGGCGGCCGCCGCCGTGGTGGTGGAGGAGGTCGGCAAGCGGGTCGTCGACACGGCTGCCGCGGTCCTGGAGAAGACCGGCGTCGACGTGGCCGAGGTCGAGCGGAAGCTGGGCGGGCAGTTCCCGCCGTCGGCGAAGACGCTGCAGACCCTGGCGGAGGAGGCCGTCACGGCCGGGCGGGCCGGGGTGGACCTGGCCGTCGGGGTGGCGCGGGGCGAGGTCGAGAAGGTCTTCGAGAAGGTCGGTGACCAGGTGACCAAGGTCGGTGTGGTGCTGGCCTACCTGGAGGGCAAGCTGCGCGAGGTCGAGGAGGAGCCGACCGGGGCGGCGCCCGGAGCGGACCCGTACGCGACCGGGTACCCGGCGGAGGAGCCGGTGCCTGCGCCCCGGGCGGACGACCTGTTCGGGCGCGGCTGGGAGTTCGAGGACGAGCGGGTGGCGGCGGAGCCGATAGTGGCCGAACGGGTCGAGGTGGACGAGCCGGTCGAGGTCGATCCCCCGGTGACCCCGGTGACCCCGGTCGCTCCGGTGGCCCCGGTGCCGCCCCCGGCGGTGGCCGAGCGGGCCGTGAACGGGACGGCGGCGAAGAAGGCCACGGCGAAGAAGGCCACGGCGAAGAAGGCCACGGCGAAGAAGGCCGTGGCGAAGAAGACCACCGCCGAGCAGGCCGCCACCAAGAAGGCGGCCGCCAAGAAGACCACCGTCGCCAAGAAGTCGGCCGTCCGGAAGACCGCGCAGCGGAAGCACGACGCCCCCCAGCCCAAGGCGGCCGCCAAGCGCACGGCGACGAAGAAGACCACCGTCCGCAAGGCCACCAGCACGAAGAAGCCCGAGAAGCCCGATGTCCGGGACGAGTGAGACCAGCGCGCCCGCAGAAGCGGCGGAGGGCGATTTCGAGCCGGTCGCACCGGTCGCACCGGTCGGCGCGGTCGAGCCGCTCGGTGTCGAGCTGTTGCCCACCGGGCACCCCGGGGTGGACGCCGGGCTGGCCCGGCTGGAGGCTTTGGACGGGGTCCCGGCCGAGGCGCACGTCGCGGTGTACGAAGATGTTCACCAGCGGCTCGCCGACACGCTGGCCGCGCTCGACCAGGAATGATCCGCAGGACCCGTAGGAGCTGAAGTACCAGTGGCAGTGGCACGACGCCGACTCGACGCGGAGCTGGTCCGCCGCAAGCTGGCCCGTTCGCGTGAGCACGCGTCCGAGCTGATCGCGGCCGGCCGGGTGACCGTCGGTGGCACCACCGCGACCAAGCCGGCCACCCAGGTGGAGACCTCGGCGGCGGTCGTGGTGGCCAAGGACGACAACGACCCCGACTACGTCTCGCGCGGCGGGCACAAGCTCGCCGGGGCGTTCGCGGCCTTCGTGCCGCAGGGCCTGGTGGTCGAGGGCCGCCGGGCGCTGGACGCGGGCGCCTCCACCGGCGGTTTCACCGACGTGCTGCTGCGGGCCGGGGCCGCCCACGTGCTGGCGGTGGACGTCGGCTACGGGCAGCTCGCCTGGTCGCTGCAGAGCGACGAGCGGGTCACGGTGATGGACCGCACCAACGTCCGCGAGCTGACCCCGGAGGCGATCGGCGGCACCCCCGTCGACCTGGTGGTCGGCGACCTGTCGTTCATCTCGCTGGGCCTGGTGCTGCCGGCGCTGGCCGCCTGCGCCGCCGCGGACGCGGACCTGGTGCTGATGGTCAAGCCGCAGTTCGAGATCGGCAAGGAGCGCCTGGGCAGTGGCGGGGTGGTGCGCAGCCCGCAGCTGCGTGCCGAGATGGTCCGCCAGGTGGCCGGGCAGGCGTGGGAGCTCGGGCTGGGCGTGCGGGCCGTCACCGCGAGCCCGCTGCCGGGTCCGTCCGGGAACGTCGAGTACTTCCTCTGGATGCGCCGGGACGCCCCGCAACTGGACCCCGCGGACGCGGACCGGGCCGTGGCGGAGGGGCCCCGATAGGGTGCTCTGCGAGCGTCCGGCCCGCCATGCTGGATGGCGGGGCCGCACCGGGCCGAGGACGACCCGGCAGGCGTAGGGAGAGGGCAGCGGCATGAGCGATGAAGAACGCACGGTCTTCCTGATCGCGCACACCGGCCGGGAGGCGGCGCTGCGCAGCGTCGAGAGCTTGGTGCACGGGCTGCTGAAGGCGGGGCTGCGGATCAGGCTGCTGGAGGCCGAGGCGGTGGACCTCGACCTGCCTGGCGGGGTCGAGAAGGTGGCCGAGGGGCCGGGCGCGGCGGACGGCTGCGAGCTGATCCTGGTCGCCGGCGGCGACGGGACGCTGTTGCGCGGTGCGGAGCTGGCGCGCTCGCACGGGCTGCCGATGCTGGGGATCAACCTGGGCCGGGTCGGCTTCCTGGCCGAGGCCGAGCGGGACGACCTGGCGGTGGTGGTCGAGCGGGTGGTGGACGCCGACTACGAGGTCGAGGAGCGGATGACGATCGACGTCATCGTCCGGACCAACGGCGACGTGCTGCACCAGGACTGGGCGTTGAACGAGGCCTCGATCGAGAAGGCCTCCCGGGAGCGGATGCTGGAGGTGGTGACCGAGGTGGACGGCCGTCCGGTCTCCAACTTCGGCTGCGACGGGGTGGTCTGCGCGACGCCGACCGGTTCGACGGCGTACGCGTTCTCCGGGGGTGGGCCGGTGGTGTGGCCGGAGGTGGAAGCGCTGCTGATGGTGCCGATCTCCGCGCACGCGCTGTTCGCCCGGCCGCTGGTGACCTCCCCGGACTCGGTGCTGGCCGTCGAGGTGCAGCCCAAGACCCCGCACGGGGTGCTCTGGTGCGACGGCCGGCGTTCGGTCGAACTGCCCGCCGGCGCACGGGTGGAGGTGCGCCGGGGGCAGACGCCGGTGCGGCTGGCCCGGCTGCACCGGGCGCCGTTTACCGACCGGCTGGTGGCCAAGTTCGCGCTCCCGGTGACGGGTTGGCGCGGCCGCTCGAACACCCCCTGCTGACGGACCGTCAACTCGCGGCGGCGCTGGGGTCGGTCAGACCGCCAGCGCCTGGCCCTCGTCGGCCGGGACGAGCCGGCCGCCCGCCGCCGCGCGGGCGGCCACCGCGGCCAGCCGCTCGACGGCGGCCGGGACGGCCGGGGCGGGCACGGTGAGCGGGATCCGGATGTGGTGCTCGAAGGCGCCGTCCGAGCCGAACCGGTTGCCCGCGGCGATCCGGATCCCGGCGTGCTCCCCGGTCTGGGCCAGTGCCGCGCCGGACAGGCCGCCGGTGGACACCCAGAGCGCGAGGCCGCCGGGCGGCAGCGGGAAGCTCCAGTCGGGCAGCCGCTCGGACAGCGCGGCGGCGAAGGCGTGCGCGGTGGCCCGCAGCCGGTCCAGCTGGTGGGCGCGGACCTCGGGCAGCGGTTCGCCCAGCAGTTCGGCGGCGATCAGCTGTTCGAGCACCGGGGTGCCGACGTCGCTGTAGACCCGCTCGGTGGCCAGTCGGCGCACCAGCGCGGGCGCGGCCCGGACCCAGCCGATCCGCAGGCCGCCCCAGAGCAGCTTGCCGGCCGAGCCGACGGTGACCACCTGGGCGGAGCGGTCCAGCGCCGCCATCGGGCGCGGCAGCGGCGCGGACTCCGGAACGCCCCAGCCGAGTTCGGCGGTGGTCTCGTCCACCAGCACGATGCTTCCGGCGGCCCGGGCGGCGGCCAGCAGCCGGCGGCGCTGCTCCTCGTCGATCAGCGCGCCGGTCGGGTTGTGGAAGTCCGGGATGACGTACGAGACCTTGGGGGCGGCCCCGCGCAGCACCCGCTGCCACTCGTCCAGGTCCCACCGCAGCCCGCCCGGCCGGGCCCCGGAGGCGTACGGGACGGGCACCAGGCGCGCCCCGGTGAGGCGCAGCGCCTGCAGGGTGTGGGCGTAGCTGGGCGCCTCGACGGCGACCCGGTCGCCGCGGCCGACCAGCACCCGCTGGACGAGGTGCAGCCCGCCCATCGCGCCGGTGGTGACGAGGATCTGGTCGGGGGTGGTGGGCAGTCCGCGCTCGGTGTAACGGCGCGCGACGGCCTCGCGGAGCACCGGGACGCCGGTCGGGTAGTGGCCGTGTCCGGCGGCGTAGTGCGGCAGCAGTTCGACGGCGCGGGCGGCGGCCCGGCCGAGCCAGGGCTGGGGGGCGGGCAGGGCGGCGACGCCGAGGTCCAGGATCCGGCCCTGCTCGTCCGGCGGGACGGGGTGCAGGGCGTCGCCGGGTGGCGGGGCGCCCTCGGGCAGGGCGGTCCAGCTGCCGGCGCCGCGCCTGCTGAGCAGGTAGCCGTCGGCGCGCAGGGTCTCGTAGGCGGTGGCGACGGTGGTGCGGCTGAGCTCCAGGGCGGAGGCGAGTTCGCGTTCGGCGGGCAGCCGGGCGCCGACCGGCAGCCGGCCGTCGGTGACCAGCAGTCGGATCTGCCCGGCGAGGGTGCGGTAGGCCGGGCGGCGCGCGGTGGCCGGGTCGGGGAGCCGGGCGGTGGCGAGCAGCCGGGCCAGTGCGGGCGGGGTGACGGTGGTGTGCCAGTCGGCCATGGCCTGATCAGTCCACTTGCTCGGGATTGGCCCTGTCAAGGGCCGTATTGGACTGTTCATGATGGCAGCGCGGCCGCCGAGCCGCCACCACCGGGCCGGACCCGGGGTGCAGCACCGCCCGCAGGAGCACCGTTGGCCGCCACCACCGCATCCACGCCCCCGTCCACCTCCGCCGCCCCGCTTCCGGAGTCCGCCCCGCTTCCGGAGTCCGCCCGGCTTCCGGAGCCCACCCGCCCGGGCCTCGCCGGCCGGATCCTCGGCGACACCCACGCGCTGGGCCGCCGCTTCCCGCAGCTCGCCGTCGGCCTCGCCCTGTACGGGGTGAGCATGGCGCTGATGCTCCGCTCCGGCCTCGGCCTCGACCCCTGGGACGTCTTCCACCAGGGCCTGCAACGGGTGCTCGGCCTCACCGTGGGCGCCTGGGTGACCATCTGCGGCGCCCTCGTCCTGCTGCTGTGGATCCCGCTGCGCCAGCGCCCGGGGGTGGGCACCGTCGCCAACGTGCTGGTGATCGGCGCGGCGATGGACCTCACCCTGCGGCTGGTCGGCGGGCCGCACGGCCTGCCCGCCGGGGCCGCGCTGATGGCCGCCGCGATCGTGCTCAACGGCCTGGCCTCGGGCCTCTACATCGGCGCCCGTCTCGGCCCCGGTCCGCGCGACGGTCTGATGACCGGACTGCACCGGCGCACCGGGCGCTCGCTGCGGCTGATCCGCACCGGCATCGAGGTCACCGTCCTGGTCGTCGGACTGCTGCTCGGCGGCACCGCCGGGGTCGGCACGGTGCTGTACGCGCTGCTCATCGGCCCGCTGGTGCAGCTCTTCCTGCCGTGGTGCACGGTGCCCACCGCTGCCCAAACCCCCCGGAAGGGATGAACTCGGCGGCACGGAGTTGCCGCGCGCCGTTGCCGCTCGTCGCGCTCCGGGGGCGGAACCTCGTAAGGTCGTCTCCGTGTTGGACGAGATGCGGATACGGGATCTTGGGGTCATCGACGACGCGGTGGTCGAGCTGGCCCCCGGCTTCACCGCCGTGACCGGTGAGACCGGGGCCGGCAAGACCATGGTGGTGACCAGCCTCGGCCTGCTGCTCGGCGGGCGCGCCGACCCCGGCCTGGTGCGCCACGGCGCCGGCCGCGCCGTCGTGGAGGGGCGGCTGGAACTGCCCGCGGGCTCCCCGGCGGCGGCCCGCGCCGTCGAGGCCGGGGCCGAACTGGACGACGGGGCCCTGCTGATCAGCCGGACCGTCTCCGCCGAGGGCCGCTCCCGGGCGTACGTCGGCGGGCGGGCCGTCCCGGTCGGGCTGCTCACCGAGCTCGGCGAGGACCTGATCGCGGTGCACGGCCAGACCGACCAGCAGCGGCTGCTGCGCCCGGCCCGCCAGCGCGGCGCGCTGGACCGCTACGCGGGCGCCACCGTGGCCGAGCCGCTGGCCCGCTACCGGGAGACCTACCGCGCCCTGCGCGAGGTCGCGGCCACCCTGGAGGAGCTGACCACGCGGGCCCGCGAGCGCGCCCAGGAGGCCGACCTGCTGCGCTTCGGCCTGGACGAGATCGCCGCCGCCGAGCCGGTGGCCGGGGAGGACGTCGAACTGGCCGCCGAGGCCGAGCGGCTCGGCCACGCCGACGCGCTGTCCTCCGCGGCGACCCTGGCCCACGCCGCCCTGGCCGGTGACCCGGCCGATCCCGAGGCGCTGGACGCGGGCACCCTGCTCGCCCAGTCCCGGCGCGCCCTGGACGCCGTGCGCCACCACGACGAGCGCCTCGCCGCCCTCGCCGACCGGCTGAACGAGGTCGGCTACCTGCTGGCCGACGTCGCCGGGGACCTGGCCGGCTACGCCGACGACCTGGACGCCGACCCGGTGCGGCTGGCCGCGGTCGAGGACCGCCGGGCCGTCCTGGCCCAACTGCTGCGCAAGTACGGCGGCGAGGAGAACAGCCTCGCCGAGGTGATCGCCTGGGCCGAGGCCGGCTCCGAGCGGCTCGCCGAACTCGACGGCGACGACGAGCGGATCGACCAGCTCGGCGCCCAGGAGACCGAACTGCGGGCCGAGTTGGCCGAACTGGCGGCCGAGGTGTCGGCGGCCCGGCAGGCCGCCGCCGGGCGCTTCGCCGCGGCTGTCTCCGCCGAACTCGCCGAACTCGCCATGCCGCACGCCCGGGTGACCTTCTCGATCACCCGGGTCGACGACCTGGCCGGCATCGAACTGGACGGGCGCACCGTCGCGTACGGGCCGCACGGCGTGGACGAGGTCGAGGTGCTGCTCGCCCCGCACCCGGGCGCCCAGCCGCGACCGATCGCCAAGGGCGCCTCGGGCGGTGAGCTGTCCCGGGTGATGCTCGCCGTCGAGGTGGTCTTCGCGGGCGCCGACCCCGTCCCCACCTACCTGTTCGACGAGGTGGACGCGGGCGTCGGCGGCAAGGCCGCGGTGGAGATCGGCCGCCGGCTGGCCAAACTGGCCGAGTCCGCCCAGGTCGTGGTGGTCACCCACCTGCCGCAGGTCGCCGCCTTCGCCGACCGGCACCTGGTGGTGGAGAAGACCAACGACGGCACCGTGACCCGTTCCGGGGTCAAGGTGTTGAACGACGAGGAGCGGGTGCGCGAACTCTCCCGGATGCTGGCCGGCCTGGAGGACTCGGAGCTGGGCCGCGCCCATGCCGAGGAGCTGCTGGCCGCCGCCCGGGCCCCCCGCCACCGGTAGTCGGGACCGGCGGCCCTCACCCGCAGGACGGCGACGCGCCCCCCGTGGCGCCGACTGTCCAAGAGGGCCGCCGACCTGGCATGGTGGCGGCTGGACACTGGCTTTCCAGT
This sequence comes from Kitasatospora sp. NPDC127060, assembly GCF_042724935.1. Taxonomy (NCBI): domain Bacteria; kingdom Bacillati; phylum Actinomycetota; class Actinomycetes; order Kitasatosporales; family Streptomycetaceae; genus Kitasatospora; species Kitasatospora sp. NPDC127060. The sequence goes on along the minus strand of NZ_JBHXEG010000121.1, from coordinate 5,782 downwards.
CCCGAGCGTCGCCCGGCGGGCAATCCTCGCGAAGCGGCGCGCGAACCTGATCGAGTCGGATGCGAGACGACGTGGACCATTCCGCTGCCCGGGCCACCGCGGCCGCCCCGGAACCGGGGCAGCTGCACGTGGTACTCGTCCTGGCCGCCAGCACCGGCGGCATCGGTGCGCATGTGCGTTCCCTGGCCCAGGGCCTGGTCGCGCACGGGGTGACCGTCACGGTCTGCGCACCGGCCGGCACGGACGCGCTGTTCGGCTTCTCCCGCACCGGCGCGCGGTTCCACACCGTCGACATCACCCCCACCGCGGGGGCCCGCAGCGACGCCACCGCGATCGGCGAGCTGCGCCGGGCCTTCACCGGCGCCGACGTGGTGCACGCCCACGGGCTGCGCGCCGGACTGCTGTCCGACCTCGCGCTGCGCACCGCCGGCCGCTTCCCGGGCCTGCGGCCGGAGACCCCGCTGGTGGTCACCTCGCACCACGCGCTGCTGGCCACCGGCATGGAGCGGCGGCTCCAGCGGCTGATGGAGCGCCGGGTGGCGCGCGCCGCCGACCTCGTCCTCGGCGCCTCCTCCGACCTGGTCGCCCGGGCCCGCGAACTGGGTGCCACCGACGCCCGGCTGGGCCCGGTGGCCGCCCCGCCGATGCCCGAGGGCCGACTCGGCCGGGCCGAGGCCCGGGCCGCGCTGCTCGGCGACGGCCCGGACCGTCCGCTGGTGCTCGCGGTCGGCCGGCTCGTCCCGCAGAAGGCCTTCGGGCTGCTGCTGGACGCCACCGGCGAGCTGTCCGGGCTGGACCCGGAGCCGCTGGTGCTGCTCGCCGGGGACGGCCCGGAGGCGGGCCCGCTGCGCGAGCGGGTGGCCGCCGAGAAGCTTCCGGTGCGTCTGCTCGGCTACCGCACCGATGTGCCGGACCTGTTGGCCGCCGCCGACGTCGTGGTGGTCTCCAGCCGCTGGGAGGCCCGCTCGCTGGTGGTCCAGGAGGCGATGCGGGCCGGTCTGCCGGTGGTCGCCACCGCCGTCGGCGGGATCCCCGAACTGGTCGGCGACGCCGCCGTGCTGGTGCCGCCCGGCGACCCGGTGGCGCTCGGCCGGGCGGTGCGCGAGCTGCTCGCCGACCCGGCCCGCCGCGAGCGGCTGGTGGCGGCCGGCCGGCAGCAGGCCGAGACCTGGCCGGACGAGGCCGCCACCGTCGCCCAGGTGCTCAGCACCTACGACGAGTTGGTGCAGCGGGGCTAGCGGGGCGAGCTGGAGCAGGCGCTAGACCGTCGCCCGCTCGGCCCGCTCGGCCCGCTCCGCGGTCCGGTCGGCGGTCGGGGCGTCCGGCTGGGGCGACAGGTAGGCGGCGCCGCAGGCGGTCAGCCGCAGGGCGGTGTCGATCAGCGGGACGTGGCTGAAGGCCTGCGGGAAGTTGCCGACCTGGCGCTTGAGCCGCGGGTCCCACTCCTCGGCGAGCAGTCCGAGGTCGTTGCGCAGCGACAGCAGCTTGTCGAACAGTTCGCGGGCCTCCTGCACCCGGCCGATCATGGCGAGGTCGTCGGCGAGCCAGAACGAGCAGGCCAGGAAGGCGCCTTCGTGGCCGGAGAGGCCGTCGACGTTGTTGCCGGACTCGTCGTGGGTCGGGTAGCGCAGCACGAAGCCGTCCTCGGTGGACAGTTCGCGCTGGATGGCCTCGATGGTGCCGATGACCCGCTTGTCGTCCGGCGGCAGGAAGCCGACCTGGGGGATGAGCAGCAGAGAGGCGTCCAGCTCCTGGCCGCCGTAGTACTGGGTGAAGGTGTTGCGCTCCGGGTCGTAGCCCTTGTCGCAGACGTCCCGGTGGATGGTCTCGCGCAGTTCGCGCCAGCGCTCCAGGTGGCCTTCGGAGGGGGCGTCCTCGGGGGTCTGCTCCAGCAGCTTGATGGTGCGGTCGACGGCGACCCAGGCCATCACCTTGGAGTGGACGAAGTGCCGGCGCGGGCCGCGGACCTCCCAGATGCCCTCGTCCGGGTTCTGCCAGTGGTCCTCCAGGTACTCGATCAGCCGCAGCTGGAGGTTGTGGGCGTGGTCGTTGCGGACCAGGCCGGTCATGTGGGCCAGGTGCAGGGCCTCCACCACCTCGCCGTAGACGTCGAGTTGGAGCTGCCCGGCGGCGCCGTTGCCGATCCGTACGGGCTGCGAGCCCTCGTAGCCGGGCAGCCAGTCCAGGGAGGACTCGGTGAGCTCGCGCTCGCCGGCGATGCCGTACATGATCTGCAGGTTCTCCGGGTCGCCGGCGACCGCGCGCAGCAGCCACTCGCGCCAGGCGCGGGCTTCCTCGCGGTAGCCGGTACGCAGCAGCGAGGAGAGGGTGATCGCGGCGTCGCGCAGCCAGGTGTAGCGGTAGTCCCAGTTGCGCTCGCCGCCGATGTCCTCGGGCAGCGAGGTGGTGGGGGCGGCGACGATGCCGCCGGTGGGGGCGTAGGTGAGGCCCTTGAGGGTGATCAGCGAGCGGATCACGGCCTCCCGGTAGGGGCCCTGGTAGGTGCACTGGTCGGCCCAGTCATGCCAGAAGTCGGCGGTGGCGTCGAGCATCGCCTCGGCGTCGGGGACGGCCGGTGGCTCCAGGTGGGAGGCCTGCCAGGTGAGGGCGAAGGCGATCCGCTCGCCGGCCCGGACGGTGAAGTCGGCGTAGGTGGTGAGGTCGCGCCCGTAGGTCTCGGCCTCGCCGTCCAGCCAGACCGAGTCGGGCCCGGCGACGGCGACGGTGCGGTGGCCGCCGTCGGCCTGCTCGACCCGGTGCACCCAGGGGACGATCCGCCCGTACGAGAAGCGCATCCGCACCGCCGAGCGCATCCGCACGGCGCCGGCCACGCCCTCGACGATCCGGATCACCTGGGGGACGGCGTCCCGGCCGACCAGCGGGCGCGGCGGCATGAAGTCGATCACCCGGACGGTGCCGCCCTGGGCGTCCCACTCCTGCTCCAGGATCAGCGAGTCGCCCCGGTAGCGGCGCCGGTCGGCCGGCAGGGCGGGGGCGGCGACCGTGGGCGGGGGGACGCGCAGGTCGGCGGTGTCGGTGAAGCGGGGCAGGCCGACCGTGGTGGGCGTGGTGGCCGGGGCGGGGACCTCGGTCACGACCGCCTCGGCCGGGCCGATCCGCCAGAAGCCGTGTTCATCGGTGCCCAGCAGGCCGGCGAACACCGCCGGCGAGTCGAAGCGGGGAAGGCAGAGCCAGTCCACCGCCCCGTCCCTGCTGACCAGGGCAGCGGTCTGCATGTCCCCGATGAGTGCGTAGTCCTCGATACGGCCGGCCACGTGGATCTCCAGTTCGCAATGTGGTCAGGGCATCGGCGAACCAGGGAGCGAGCGGGTCTGCGGGGCCGGAGGTTCACCCCGGGACGTCCGGCCCGCCGGGGGGTGGTGGCGGGCCTTGCTGGAGTGTCCGCGCGGGGCCCTGTCGAGCCCCTGAGGGTGGGTGGGGAGGAGCTGGGATTACGGGGAGGTCCGGTCGCGCATCGGGGACCGGGAGTGTCCTGACGCTCCCACGCCCTCCGCGTGCTCGTGCTGTCGCGATGCGTCCGTGCAGCTTACGACGGACGAAAGGGGCGAAGCACGCGGGCGCAGCCTCGTGTGGCGCCGCAATTCGGCGGAAATGCCGTGCATCGCGGGGGCGCGGCGCAGGATGGTCCGGAAGGATCAGCTCCGGGTGGCCGTAACGGACGGGCCCGGATGGCCCGGACGGAGTGCGCCGGCTGGCCCGGTCCGGTGGGTGGCGCGACCGGTGTGACTCCTGCGGCGGATGGTGCGCCGGTGGTGCGCCCGGCGCACGCTCCCGGGGTGCCGAGCGCGGGCCGAAAGGCGTCCCGGTCAGGTCACTGTTACCCTGGTATCCCGTGGACCGGCGGGATCAAACGCCCCGGACCAGCCGAACCGACGACCCTTCGAGCGCCGCGCACCTGCCGGCCTCCCGTCGCCCGGCGAGCCGCGAGCCTCCCGCCCACGTCACCTTCGACACGCGACCCACGGGAGCCCCCTCTTGGCACAGCCCCATTCCGGCAAGGCAGCGAACGGCCGCGCCGTGACGACCAAGCACCTCTTCGTCACCGGGGGTGTCGCCTCTTCGCTCGGAAAGGGGCTGACCGCCTCCAGCCTCGGCGCGCTGCTCAAGGCCCGCGGCCTGCGCGTGACGATGCAGAAGCTCGACCCCTACCTCAACGTGGACCCGGGCACCATGAACCCGTTCCAGCACGGTGAGGTCTTCGTCACCGACGACGGCGCCGAGACCGACCTGGACATCGGTCACTACGAGCGCTTCCTCGACACCAACCTGCACGGCTCCGCGAACGTCACCACCGGCCAGGTGTACTCGACGGTCATCGCCAAGGAGCGCCGCGGCGAGTACCTGGGCGACACCGTCCAGGTCATCCCGCACATCACCAACGAGATCAAGTCCCGGATCCGCCGGATGGCGACCGAGGACGTCGACGTGGTGATCACCGAGGTCGGCGGCACCGTCGGCGACATCGAGTCGCTGCCGTTCCTGGAGGCCGTCCGCCAGGTCCGCCACGAGGTCGGCCGGGACAACGTGTTCTTCGTGCACGTCTCCCTGCTGCCGTACATCGGCCCCTCGGGCGAGCTCAAGACCAAGCCCACCCAGCACTCCGTCGCCGCGCTGCGCAACATCGGCATCCAGCCGGACGCGATCGTGCTGCGCGCCGACCGCGAGGTCCCGCAGGCGATCAAGCGCAAGATCTCGCTGATGTGCGACGTGGACGAGGAGGCCGTGGTCGCGGCCATCGACGCCAAGTCGATCTACGACATCCCGAAGGTGCTGCACGGCGAGGGCCTGGACGCGTACGTGGTGCGCCGCCTGGACCTGCCGTTCCGCGACGTGGACTGGACCACCTGGGACGACCTGCTGCGCCGCGTCCACGAGCCGCAGCACATCGTCAAGGTCGCCCTGGTCGGCAAGTACATCGACCTGCCGGACGCCTACCTGTCGGTGACCGAGGCGCTGCGCGCCGGCGGCTTCGCCAACAACGCCCGGGTCGAGATCAAGTGGGTCACCTCGGACGACTGCGAGACCCCCGAGGGAGCCCGGGCGCAGCTCGGCGACGTCGACGCGATCTGCATCCCCGGCGGCTTCGGCGACCGCGGCGTCAACGGCAAGGTCGGCGCCATCACCTTCGCCCGCGAGAACAAGGTCCCGCTGCTGGGCCTGTGCCTGGGCCTGCAGTGCGTGGTCATCGAGGCCGCCCGCAACCTGGCCGGCCTGCCCGAGGCCAACTCCACCGAGTTCGACGCGGCCGCCAAGCACCCGGTCGTCTCCACGATGGCCGAGCAGCTGGCCATCGTCGACGGCAAGGGCGACCTGGGTGGCACCATGCGCCTGGGCCTGTACCCGGCCAAGCTCGCCGAGGGCTCGATCGTCCGTGAGGTCTACGGCGGCGAGCAGTACGTCGAGGAGCGCCACCGCCACCGCTACGAGGTCAACAACGCGTACCGCGCGGACCTCGAGAAGACCGGCCTGCAGTTCTCCGGCCTCTCGCCCAAGGGCGACCTGGTCGAGTACGTCGAGTACCCGCGCGAGGTGCACCCGTACCTGGTGGCCACCCAGGCCCACCCGGAGCTGAAGTCCCGCCCGACCCGCCCGCACCCGCTGTTCGCGGGCCTGGTGAAGGCCGCCATCGCGATCAAGACGGCCCCGGCCGCCGAGTAATCCCCGCTCGTTCACCGGACGGCGGCCCCGCGGTTCCCGCGGGGCCGCCGTCCGGCGGGAGGTTGTGACGTTCTGACGAACAGGGGAGTGCGAGGGACGAGCG
>NZ_JBHXEG010000120.1:0-19980 GCF_042724935.1 Kitasatospora sp. NPDC127060 | reverse complement strand
GCTTCCTACGCCCCTGGCTGACCTGGCGGTCCCGGATCTCGAAGTCCATTGCATCCCCTGAGCTGGGGTGTTGCAACGAACGCTAGAACCCAAGGTGGGGCCTGCGGGGCGTGAGGGGATGCCGGGTTGGGGGCGGCGTGGTTTCGGGGTGGGGTGCGGCGGGGTTCCCGGGGCTCGGGCGTTCAGGCGTTCGGGCGTTCAGGTGGCGGAGTGGAAGATCGCGTCCGGCGCGCGGCCGTCCTGGGACTGTTGGGCCCGCTCGGCGAGCAGCCGGGCGAACAGGACCAGGGCGGGCGTGGTGGCGGCCGCGCCCGGCCCGTCGTCCCGCACGGACAGCAGGGTCGAGCCGACCCGCACCACGGCCTCCGTCGCCGACGTGCCCCGGGTACGGGCGGCGCTCTGGTCGCCGATCGACGGGATGGTCACGGTGGTGGTGGCCTCCTGGCCGTCGCCCGGGCCGAGCATGCTGCCGAAGGCCCGGCCGGCCGCCTCGGCGGAGCCGAACCCGACCACGGTGAACCGTACGGTCTGGGCCGGAACGGCGCGGAACGCCACGGTGGCGTAGGCGAGTTGCTGGTCGCAGGCGTCCGGGAGCAGACACGGCACGTCCGGCCCGCCGCCGGTCCCGGAGCGCGGCCCGCTCTCCACCTGCCAGCCGGCCGGCATCGCCGCCACGTCCGGCAGCACGCCCTGCGCCTGCGCGGGGTCGCGGATGGTCCGGGCGGCGTGGGCGAAGTCCGGCCCGGTGGGGTGCAGTAGCGGGCGCGAGCCGAGGTTGATGCCCAGTGCGACCAGCGAGGCGATCAGGACCAGGGCCAGGGCGACGATGATCGCGAGGTTGCCGCGCCGGGCGGCCAGAGCCCGGGCGCCGGCGGCGGCCGGGTCGACCCGGAGCTGGACGGTGGTCGGGCCGGCGGTCGGGCCGGTGCGCAGTTGGACGGTGCGGTGGTCCGCCTCGGGGTCGGTCCGCAGTTGGACGGTGCGGGGGTCCGCCTCGGGGTCGGTCCGTAGCTGGACGGTGCGCGGATCGGTCGGCGTGCCGAGCGTGGTGGTGCCCAGGTACTGGGCGAACCCCTGGTCGGTGGCCAGCAGTTGGCCGACGGCCGTGGCCAGCGCGGCGCGCGCCCGCGGATCGTCCGGCCCGCCCTCGATCGCCGCCAGGGCCCGCGCCCCCTCCGGCATCAGCCGCAGCCGGGCCCGCACCACCTCGGCCACCGCCTGCCCCGCCCCGCCCGTCGCACCCCGGGCCAGCCGGACCAGCGCCCGCACCACGCCCGGTACCAGCTCCTGGCCGTCCCCCATGGCAACTCCCCCCGCCGCATGAGTCCTTGCCACCAGGCTCCCGGACCGGTGGCCGGGACGCACCCCCACCGGACCGAACGGAGACTGAACTGCAACCGCGCCCGGACGCACCGGGCACCCGACGGCTCCTCCAGGCGTACCGGCGTGAGGGTGTGCGGCCGCCGGGCCGCCGCGTGCGGGACGCGGCGGCGGTCAGCGCACCGGCATCGACATGTAGACCGCGCGGCGCCCGTAGCAGTCCGGCACCGCCACCTCCCGGTGCGCCCGGTAGCCGAGCAGCCGCAGCAGGATGTCGGCGCCGCGCACCGCGACCATCGAGATCCGCTCGAAGCCCGACTCCTCGGCGTGCGTCCGGAAGTGCCGCATGAACCCGAGCGCGACGTCCCGGCCGCGCAGGTCCTCGGCGATCACCAGGTCGTGCACGTGCAGGTTGGTGGAGGCGTACGTGCTCTCCTCCGGCCGGGTGAGGTCCGGGCAGCGCAGCGGCGGGTACGGCAGGCTGAGCAGGTAGCCGCGGACGACGCCCCGGTGTTCCAGCACGAAGCAGGTGGCCGGCGAGCTGCGGGCCCGGGACTGCAGGGCCTCCCGACCTTCCGACAGGCCGTCGGCCGCGTAGGCGTCGTGTTCCAGTGCGACCACGGCGTCCCAGTCGTCGTCGGCCAGTCGTCGGATCCGGAGGTCCCCGCTCACCGGGCCGGCACCTCCGCGTCGGCGTCCGGGCCCGCGGCGTCGGCGTCCGGACCCTGGGCGCCGGCGTCCAGGCCCTGGGCGCGGGCGGCGGTCACCAGCGCTGCCCAGGCCTCCACCAGCACCGCCCAGCGCTCGGCGTCCTGCCGGGCCTCGTCCAGGAGCTGCGGGCGCCGCTCGGCCACCACGTCCGCGAGTTCGGCGTACTTGCCGCCCAGCTTGCGGTAGGAGCGGTCCAGGACGTCCAGGCAGTGCTCGTTCCCGGCCCGGTCCCAGTCGACGCTGCCCCGGATCAGGTCGAGGACGGGCTCGACCTTCAGCCCGTGCCGCTCGTCCAGCAGCTCGCGGCCGAGGTCGATCATCCCGCCGTAGACCGGGTACAGGTACAGCATCGAGAGCAGGAACTTGACGAACCGCAGCTGGTAGGCGATGAAGCCGGCGCCAGTGCGGCGTTCGGGCGTGTAGTAGTTGACGATGTGGCGGTTGTGGACGACACCGGGCAGCCGGGAGTGGACCAGGGCGTGCAGCAGGGCGTAGTCGCTGCCGATGGTCTCGATCGAGGGCAGGAGCGGCAGCACCTCGTAGGCCCGGTGGTCCAGGGCGATGTTGCACATGTAGACGTCCCAGATGTCGGGCACGCCGAGGACGGAGTCGTCGGAGCTGAACGGCCCGGAGTCGGAGCCCTTGAAGGAGACCTCCACCATCGCGTCGCGGTCCTCCTCCGGCCACACCGGCGGGGTCCACAGGCGCACCACGTCGCGGTAGACGGCCGGGTCCAGCTCGTGGATCTCGCTGATGTCCACGTTGAGTTCGCCGATGAAGGAGCCGCTGACCAGCATCACCGGCTTGTCCGCGTCGGCCGGGTCGAGCTCGGAGCGGGACACACCGGCCACCGCCTCGCCGGCCGGCCGGCCGATCGAGAGCAGTTCGTGGTGGATCGGGAAGACCTTCTCGCCGTCGACGACCTGGAAGTCGGCGTCGTCGTTGCGCAGGTGCGCCGAGGTGCAGCCCAGGGCGGCCGCGCCCAGGAACAGCCGGTTGACGCAGGAGCCGTACGCGACGGCCGGCGGGAGCATCATGTCGAGCAGCAGCTCGGGGTCGGCGGCGCCGGAGCGCTCGGTCACCCGGCGCAGGAAGTCCCGCTGCCGCTCCTCGCCCAGGTGGTGGACGACCACGCCGGGGGTCGGCTCCAGCGCGGCCACGGCGCGCGCGTTCTGCGCGAACTCGGCGGCGCCGGTGGTGTCGAGGATGAGGAGGTGCGCCTCGACCCCGAAGTTGGCGACGGCGTAGGCCGCCTCCTCGGCGAGTTCCGCGATGGTCTCGGGGCAGGGACGCATGGTCGGCAGGGCGAGGCAGATTCTCTGCATGGCGGTGGTTCTCCGTCTATTCGTCAGAATCGTTGCGGCAACGGCGACATGAGTGCTTCGAGGCGCACCACCGTGGACTAGACCACTTCCCAAGTCAACGATTGACAAGGCGGCTGCGGCGAGGTGGAATGCGCCCCCGCCCGGCCGCTTCCGGGGCTTCCGGGGCTTCCCCGGGCCCCTTTTCGGGCAGGACGGATTACGGAGCCGGCGGCACGCGCCGCGGGCCCCGGCCCGCACGCCAGGACGAACTCCCCTCGATGATCCGAACGGCCGTGCGGGCGCGGGAGGTTCAACGCCACCGATCCCGCCGTCGGGGTCAACCCCCGGCCGGGACCTGCCGATACCGGCCATGACGCCACTACGCCGTTCGGAGGAGCCAGCATGCCCGAGCCGTGGCTGCCCGGTGCCGAGATCCACGACCTCGGCGACCACGCACCGACCGACCACCAGTACCCGCCGAAGGCCATCGCCCACATCACCTGGGACCGCAACGCCACCGCCTCCGCACCGCAGGACTGGTGCTCCTACGAGGACCTGGTCGGGTACTTCACCGGCCCCGGCGCCGGCGACGCCCCGCACCTGGTCTGGGACCCGTTCAGCGGCCGCGCCGCCCAGCTGTTCCCCGCCGACTCCCGCTCCAAGAGCCTGCTCAGCCCCGACCAGAGCCCCACCCGCACCAACCGGGCCGGACTGGTGGTGATCCAGATCGAGGCGGTCTTCTTCCCGTACTGCCGCCACCAGGGCACGGTCTACCCGCGGCTGGTCGACACCCCCTGCGCGGGCTGGGACCGGATCCACGCCTGGATCTCCTCCTGGGGCGTGCCCGACGTGTGGCCGATGGGGCGGCCCACCGACCTCTCCGCGCACCGCGACGAGCGGGTCTGGGAGACCGTCGGCGGCTGGTACGCCCACGCCCACGTGCCCTTCAACGACCACGTCGACCCCGGCTCCTGGCCCGCCTTCACCGCCGGCTCCGGCTCGCCGTCCGGGCCGCCCTCCCAGCCGCCCCCGGTGCCGCCCGCCGGCCCCGCCCCGGCCCGCTACCAGGTCACCATCAACGGCCTGGCGTACGGCTACGGCGCCCACGGCTACCAGGTCACCACGGTCGGCCGGGCGCTGGTCGCGGCCGGCTTCGGCGGCCACTACCGCTCCGGGCCCGGACCGGACTGGACGGACGCCGACACCGAGAACTACGCCGACTACCAGACGAGCCTGGGCTACTCCGGGCAGGCCGCCGACGGCGTACCCGGCGAGGGCTCGCTGCGCCGGCTGCTCGGCTACCTGCCGGGGCCGCGCACCGTCTCGCTCGCCCACGTCGTCGCGGCGGCGCACACCGACCCGGGTGCCGAGCAGGGGCACCGGACGTACGGGGCCGAGGTGGCGATCGTCGAACAGGCGCTGGTGGACGAGGGGTTGCTCGAACAGCGCTGGGTGGACGGCTCCTTCGGCAGCCTCACGGTCACGGCGTACGCGGGCTGGCAGCGGCGGTGCGGCTACACGGCGGGGGCCGCGGACGGGATCCCCGGATCGGACTCGCTGCACCGGCTGGGCGCGGCCCACGGCTTCGCGGTGACGGACTGACGCGCCGATGCCGACGGGCCGACGGGCTGGCGGACCGACGGGCCGACCGGGCAGGCGGGGCTGACCGGGCGGGCGGGCCGAGTGTGTCTGCTCCGGCGGGCGTACTCCCGGGGGAGTTGATCGGTCACGGTTGCTCCCGGGCGCGTACTCGCCCGGGAGTAGGCCAAGTTACTTCCACCGTCAGATGCCCGATGAGGAGCGGGCGGGGGAGTCTGGGCGCGTCCTCGTGACCCCGACTCGAAGGAGGTACCCGTGCGCTCGTCCACCGGAGCCGTCGCGGCCCCCGGCGGGCGGCGGCGGCCCGCCGGCCGCCGCCTGTCGCCGCGGGCGCGCAAGCGGCTGGTGGTGCTGCACGTCGTCGTCTCGGTGAGCTGGCTGGCGCTGATGCTCTGCCTGCTCACCCTGGCGGTGACGGCGCTGACCACCGACGACGCCGACCGGTTGAGAACCGCCTACCGGGCGATGGCTCTGCTGGGCGACCCGCTCATCCTGCCGCTGAGCCTGCTCACCCTGCTGAGCGGGGTGGCGCTGGGGCTCGGCACGTCCTGGGGCCTGTTCCGGTACTACTGGGTGAGCACCAAGTTCTGGCTGACGCTCGGCGCGATGGCCGCCTCGGTGTTCGCCCTCACCGACCGGCTTCACGACGCGGCCCGCGTCGCGGACGCTCACCCGACCGGCCCGATCCCTGTGGCGGAGCTCGGCTTCGTCCGCTACAACACGGTGATCGTCCCGGCGGTCGCGCTCGCGCTCTACCTGTTCAACGTCATCCTGTCGGTGTACAAGCCCTGGGGGCGCCGTACGGCCGCGGGCGAGCGCCCGGGCCGAATACCCCGGGCGGGTGATCGGACCGAGGCCCGGACCGAGGCCGGGCCCGGGCCCGAGGGGTGATGACGGCCGCACCCATCGGTGCTGGCTGGGGGAATGCCCACCCGGCGGGCGGGCGTTGTCCACCCACGTGACCAGCGCTACGCCCGCGACCAGGCTCTCCGTCCTCGACCGTTCCCGGACCAGACAGGGCGAGGAACCGGCGCAGGCGCTGCGCAACACGGTGGTCCTCGCCCGCGAGGTCGAGCGGCTGGGTTATTACCGGTTCTGGGTCTCCGAGCACCACGGCGTGCCCGGGGTGGCCGGATCGGCGCCGACGGTGCTCGCCGCGGCGGTCGCGGCGGCCACCAGCCGGATCCGGGTCGGCACCGGCGGGGTGATGCTGCCCAACCACCAGCCCATGGTGGTGGCCGAGCAGTTCGGGGTCCTGGCGGCACTGTTCCCGGGGCGGATCGACATGGGGCTCGGCCGCTCGGTGGGCTTCACCGACGGCGTCCGGCGGGCGCTCGGGCGGGAGAAGGACGCCGCGGACGACTTCGGCGGCCAGCTGAGCGAGCTGCTCGGCTACTTCGACGGCTCGCAGCAGGTGCACCGGGACGTCCACGCCCGTCCGGCCGAGGGCCTGCACGTACCGGCCTTCGTCCTGGCCACCGGTGCGGGCGCCGAGCTTGCCGCCGAGGCCGGGCTGCCGCTGGTGATCGCCGCCGCGCGCGGGGAGGACCGGATGCTCGCCGCGATCGACGCCTACCGCAGCCGCTTCCGCCCCTCCGAGCAGGCCGACGAGCCGTACGTGGTGGTCTCGGGCACGGTCGCGGTGGCCGAGACCGAGGAACGGGCGCGCGAACTGCTCGTCCCGGAGGCCTGGGCCGGCGCGTACTCCCGCACCCACGGGGAGTTCCCGCCGCTGGCCCCGGCCGCCGAGATCCGGGCACGGGCGATGAGCGGGCGCGAGCGGGCCGCGTTCGAACAGTCGCTCAAGGGCCACATCGCGGGCACCCCGGAGCAGGCCGCCGCCGAGCTGGCCGCCCTGGTGGCGCGCAGCGGCGCGGACGAGTTCCTGGTGGCGACCAGCACCTACGACCGCACCGCACTCCTGGACTCCTACCGTCTGCTCGCCGAGGCCGTCGGTCAGGCCTGAGGCGTGGTCGACCCGGGCCGGGTCGACCGGCCGCCCTCCCCGGCCACCCGGGACGGATTTCTGACCAGGCGTGATGACCTGCTATTGTTCTTCTCGTCGAGGGGAAATGATCTTCCGCAGCGAAGACTTCTCGAACATGCGTCAGCGGTGCTACCAGAGCACGTCCTACTTTCAGTAGGAAGAGTCCGTGCGATCCGGGCCTGGCGCTCCACCCGAAGGGGCCCGTTCCGTCCAGCGGAACGGGCCCCTTCGTCATGCCCGGCCGTCCGTGGGGCCCTCCACTCGTCCGCCGGGGGCGCTCCACCCGTCCGCCCGTCTGCCGGGGCCCGAGCCGCCGTCCGCCCGTCGGCGTGGCCGTGCGCGCCCGGTTGCCGACCGGTGGGTCCTCTTATCGCACTTTGGTCCTCGAAACCCTCGCCGGCGATCCGGTATCAGCCAAGGTCTCGCACCAGGTGGCTGATGGGCCATCCCTCGCGAGGGTCGACCGGCCAGCGGGTTTGCCCCTCAGGCAGGCCTGGCGCTCCAGCACACCTTGGCTGAAACCCGTCGCATCTCGTGTGAATATGCCATTGGAATGTTCGTCATACGGAATCCGGCAGTAGCCTTCCGTGTCGAACCCGCCACTGCTGGTGGCGACCCGGCCGGAGTCGCGCTGCGCCCGGCCACCCAGACCCCCTCGAAGGAGCCGGTGTGCCGGGTATCGACGAATGCCTCTCCGGAGCGATGGCGATCGCCGGAGCCCGCTCGGCGAGCCTGGTCGACTGGAGCAGCGGACTTGCCCTCGGCAGCCTCGGGGACAGCCCGGTCGGCGAACACGAGACCGCGGCCGCCGAGGCAACCGACCTGGTGCGCGCGGCAGTTGAGAGCCAGACCTTCACCGTGGCGGAGGACCGGCGCTCGCCGTTGGAGGACATCATTGTCACCGCGGGCCGCAGCTACCACCTGATCCGCTTCATCGACACCGTCTTCGACAGCCGGCTCGTCCTGCACCTCTGGCTGGACCGGGAGTCGGGCAACCTCGCTGTCGCCCGCTTCCGCCTCCAGGCCCTCGCCGAGGAGCTGGTGCTGGGGTGAGCGCGGCGCCCGTACCGACCGTCGCATTCCGGCCAGCCGGCTGCGCCACCTCGCCCGCCGTTGCCGCGTCGATGGCCCCGACATCCCCGATGTCCCCGACACCCCCGACCGCCCGGCGGTGGCCCGCATGACCGCCGGACCGCTGACCGCCGGACCGCTGACCGCCGCATCACTGACCGCCGCTCCGCTGGCCGCCGAAGCGCCGCCGGCGGAGCGGACCGACCGGGCCGAGTCCGTCTCGCCCAGGACCCCGGGCGAGGCCGTCGCCCTGCTCGCCGCCCGCCGGGCCACCGGCGCCCTGCACGGTCCGCTCGGCATCCTCCACCTGGTCGACGGCCAGGTGGCCGCCGCCGAGTCGCCGCGCGCGCCAGGGCTGGCCGACCTGCTCACCGGCTGCGGCCGGATCACCCCCGAGGACTGGGCCGAGCTGCTGGACCGCCACGGCCCGCAGGGGCGGGTCGGCGAAGTCCTGGTCGAACGGCGGCTGCTCACCCACGGTGAGCTCGAACTCGGCCACCTGGGCACGCTGTTCGACGCCTCCTACTTCGTCCTCGCCGACCGGGCCGGAGGCACCTGGCGGTTCGAGTCCGCCACCCGGCACTGGCTCGGCCCGGTGGCACTGGTCGACCCGGCGCGGCTCGGCCGCGAGGTCGAGCGCCGTCGCCAGCTCCTCGACCGGATCTGGCCCTGGCCGCAGCTCGACACCGCGCCGGTGCGTCCGGTCGAGCACGGCCGACGCCCCTCGCACCGCCCGCCCGGCCGCCGCCGCCGCGACCTGCTGGACCACGCCGACGGCCGAAGAACCCCGGCGGACCTGGCCCGGCTGCTCGGCCGCTCCGGCTTCGGTGTGACGGCGGACGTCCGCCGGCTGGCCGCCGCGGGACTGCTCGACGCCCCCCGCCACGCCGCGCCGACCGCCACGCCCCCGGCCGCGGCCCCTGGCCCGGCCGCACCCGGACAACCCGGAGCCGCTCCCGCCCGCCCGTCCGCCGCCCCCGCCCGCCCGTCCGCCGCCCCCGCCCGCCCGTCCGCCGCACCCGTCCGCCCCGGCGGCGGACTGCACCGCAGGGTCCCCGGCGCGACCCTCCGCGGCATCCCGGGCACTGGCACCCCGGCCACCAGCCCCTCGGCCACCAGCCCCTCGGCCACCAGCCCCTCGGCCACCAGCTCCCCGCCCCCCGGCCCCGCAGCCCCCGCGCCCGCCCCCACGCGCTCCGACCGACCACCCACCCCGGCAGCGGCCCACCCGCTGACCGTCCCCGACCCGGACATCGCGCTGCTGACCCGGGTCCGAGACCTTCTGGAGGCCCGACTTTGAGCCACTCTCCGCCCGCGACCCCGCCGTCCCGGCCATGAGGCGGGCGCTCAAGCAGCGTGTCGGAAGGAGACAACTGATCGCCTTGGAGACCGAGCTGCTCGCCGAACTCCGCGCCGTCAAACGCCGCGTCCCGCACCTCGCGGGCGGCCTGGTGGCCAGCGTGGACGGCCTGCTGGTCGCGCACGACACCCACGGGACGGAACCCACCGGTCTGGCCGCGATGACGGCGGCCTCGCTCTCGCTGGCCCAGCGGCTGGCGGACACCACCGGCCAGGGCGAGTTCCGCGAGTCGGTGGTGCGCGGCGAACACGGCTACGTCGCCACCTACGCGGCCGGCGGCAGCTGCGTGCTGACCCTGCTGGCGCTCCCGGACGTCAACGTCGGCCGGCTCCACCTGGAGGCCCGTCGCTGCGCCCGGCGCATCGCCGAGCTGCTCAACGACGCCCTGGTGCCGAAGGACCCGCGCGACGCGGGCTGACCCGCCCCGACCGAGGACCCTTCCCGTCCATCGACCATCCGACCGACCCAAACCGACCGACCCAAACCGACCGATCCATCCACCGACCGATCCACCCACCGACGAACCGACTTATCGACCAACCGACTGACCAACAGGAGTTGACGACAATGACCGACGCAGCCGGCGCGCTCAAGCAGGCGATGACCACCATCGAAGGTGCCATCGGCGCGGCCCTGGTGGACTACAACAGCGGCATGGCGCTCGCCACCCTCGACGGCCCCGGCGGCCTGGACCTCAACGTGGCCGCGGCCGGGAACACCGACGTGGTGCGCGCCAAGATGCGCACCATGGACATGCTCGGCCTGCAGGACGGCATCGAGGACATCCTGATCACGCTGAGTAGCCAGTACCACCTGATCCGACCGCTCGGCGGCCGCACCGGCAAGGGCCTGTTCCTCTACCTGGCGCTGGACAAGGGCCGGGCCAACCTGGCGATGGCCCGCCACCAGCTCACCCGGGTCGAGGCCGACCTGGAGGTCTGACCGGCTCCGGGCGCCGGCTACGGGCCCCGGCCCCGGCCCCGGGCGCCGGGTCGCGGACGAGGCCCCGGCGGCGGCTCACGCCCCGCGGGGCTCCGTCCACCGGACCTCGCCGCCGGCCAGCCCCGCGCACACCGCGCCGTCGGCGGTCAGCACGCTCCACGGCGCGAGCAGCGCGTGCGGCGGGACGGACAGCGCGCCGCCCTCCGCGAACCCCAGCTCCAGGCCGCCGGCCGGGGTGATCCGTGCGGTGTCGACCGTCCGGCCGACCAGTGCCAGTAGGGGCGGCGTCGGCCGGACGGTGAGTGCCGGGAAGAAGTGCCCGACCTCCTCCGGGGCCGCGAAGGACGGCGCCGCGAAGCGGAACTCGTGTGCCACCCGTACGGTCACCGGCCCGTCGAGCCGCAGGTCGAGCCGGGCTCCGCCGCTGACGGCCTCGACCCGCCGACCGGTCAGCACCTCAGTGATCGCGTTCTGCATGCCCCCAGTGTTCACCCGTCCGAGGGTTCTCAACCCCCGGACCGGCGGTCCGTCCGCGCACCAGCTCGACCGGCCCGCCCGCCCGTTCCCGGGCCGCGATCGCGGCGGCGACCCGGTTCCAGGACGGCTCGGACAGCAGGGCCCGGGCCTCCTCCGGACCGCAGAGCCGCCACTCCACCAGCTCCTCCTCCTGGAGCGTGATCGAACCGAGAAGTTCCGCCGTCACCTGGCCGCCGTCGTAGACGTACACCAGGACGGCGGTGTCCCGGCCGGTCGCCGGGTCGGCCTCGGGGTCGGCCGCCACGCCGGGCTGCCAGTCCAGCGCGAGCAGCGGCCCCGGCTCGACCTCCCAGCCCAGTTCCTCGCGGATCTCCCGCCGCGCCGCCGCCCGGGGCGTCTCCCGGGCGGCCTCGACCCCGCCGCCCGGCAGCGTCCAGTACGGCACCCGCCCGCGCGGCGCGTCCCACGGCCGCAGCCGCACCAGCAGCACCCGGCCGTCACCGTCGGTGAACAGCGCCCGGGCCTTCGCCCGGATCCGCGGCCGGGTGGCGTAGTAGGTGTCCCGGTCCATCGGCGGCTCGGTCGTCGACGGCTCGGTCGTCAGTGACCCGCTGGACCTCGGGGCCGACTCCGTCCCCAGTCCGGGCGCGGTCCCCAGTCCGGGCGCCGCGGCCAGCCCGGTGTACTCGGGTACCGGCCCGTCGGCGGGCAGCGCCCGCAGGGTGTGCCCGACCGGCAGGCTGTCCTCCAGCTCCAGCGGCCCGGCCGTCCGCGGCGCCCGCAGACAGGCCGTCACCCGCCGGGACAGCCGCGGCGGCAGGGCGTGCCCCGCCTCCTCCGCCGTCAGCCACACCCATCCGCCGACCTCGGCGGCGTCCGGCCGGATCGCCGCCACCTGTTCCGCCGTCAGCGGCTCGGCCCAGTACAGGTACGCCACGATCGGCGGACGGGTCGGGGACATCGCCCAGTCGACGCAAGCCAGCGGCCCCAGTCGGGGAGTAAAGCCCAGCTCCTCGGCGATCTCCCGCTCCGCCGTCTCCCGGGGCGAGCGGTCGGCGGGCTCCCACCCGCCGCCGGGGATCGCCACCGGGTGCTTCCGGTCGTACGGCAGCCGCACCACCAGCACTCGCCCCCGCCGCCCGTCCGGGGCCGGCTGCCCGTCCGGGGCCGGCTGCCCGTCCGGGAACAGCACCCCGGCCGCCGCCAGGATCCCCCGTCCCGTCTTGCCCGACGCTTCCACCCAGGCTCCTTCCGCCACATCGTTCTCCGGGGACGACATCCCCGCCGGGCTTGTGGTTCCCCCCGAACTCCTGCGCGGATACCTGCTCCCGGTGATCCGCCCTCGCTACTCGGCACCCCCGCGCGCCGCGCTGTGCCGTCACCCCAGCGAGGCCAGGGCCTGGGTCGCGGCCCAGGCCATCCGTTCGTCGTGCCGCGCGCTCGACCCGCGCAGCCGGGCGGTGCCCTCCACCGCGGCGAGGGCCAGCAGGCCCGGCAGCAGGTCGGTGCTGCGGGCGGCGACCCAGCGGGTGCCCCGGGTGGCCATCCACCAGAGGTCGGCGGCTCGGCCCGGTGGGGGTTCGGCGGGTTCGAGGGCGGGTGGTGGGCCGAGCGGGTATCCCGCCGTGCCGAGCAGTTCGTGGAACCGGCGGGCGATCAGGTGGTGCCCCTCGGCGCTGGGGTGGAGGCGGTCCACGCTCAGCAGTCGCCGTTGTTCGCACCAGGGCAGTTCGGCGATGTGCAGGTGTACGGCCCGGTGCCGCGCGGTCAGGGCGTGCACCACGGTGTTGACCGCGCGCATCCGCCGGGCCAGCGGGCGGGCGAGCGGCGCCGGAAGGCGGAGCAGGGTGCCGGGGTCGGGCAGGCAGGCGGTGAGCAACACCGCTCCGTGGCAGGACAGTTCGCCCAGGGTGGTGTCCAGCTCCAGGGTGGTGCGCCGGATGTCGAAGCCCGCCCGCAGGGTGTCGTTCCCGCCGACCAGTACGGCCGCCAGCTGGGGACGGCGGGCCAGCGCCGCCGGTACTTGACGAGTCGTCAGGTCAGTGGTCTGGGCGCCGCTGTAGGCCAGGTTGGTGAACTCGACGGTCCGCCCCTGGGGCGCCAGCGACCCGGCGAGGACGGCGGCCCAGCCGCGCCACCGCTCGCCGACCTGGTCTCCGATCCCCTCGGTCAGCGAGTCCCCGAGCGCGACGAAGCGCAGCAGCTCGCCCGCGGTCGGCTGGTCCTCGGCAGCCCGGCCGGGCCCGGCGTCCAGCACGCTCATCGCGAACTCCCTTCCCGTGCAATGGAGTTCCGCTCGTCTCCACCGGGTTCCCGAACCGGTCCCGCGCCCGAGCCCCCAAGTGCGCCCGAGCCCTCAAGCGCGCCCGAGCCCCGCAGCCCGCCCGCGACACCCGAGCTTCGCGCCTCGCTCGCCCCACCGGACTCCCGCGCCTCGCTCGCCCCACCGGACTCCCGCGCCTCGCTCGCCGCACCGGACTCCCGCGCCTCGCTCGCCGCACCCGGTCCCCGTACCCCGTGCGCCGCCAGGAAGGCCGCCACCGCCGCCGGCCAGCCGTACCGCTCGGCCTGCGCCCGGGCGGCAGCCCGCCGCACCGGCTCCTCCCGCCCCAGCAACTCCCTTACGGCGGCGGCGAATCCAGCCCCGGAGTCGACGGCGGCCACCCCGGCGGGCCCGACCAGTCCGGGCAGCGCGGAGGAGCGGCTGACCGCGACCGGCGTGCCGCAGGCCAGCGCCTCCAGCGCGGCCAGCCCGAAGGTCTCCACCGGCCCGGGCGCCAGTACGACGTCCGCGCTGCCCAGCAGCCCGGCCAGTTCCGCGCGCCCGCCGATGTGGCCGAGGAAGCGCACCGGCAGCCGCAGGCGCGCGGCCCGGGCGGCCAGCCGCTCCCGCAGCGGGCCGGTCCCGGCCACCACCAGGACGGTGGGCAGTCCGCGCGCCCGCAACCGGGTCAGCGCCTCGATCGCCCGCTCGGGCCGTTTCTCGGCCGAGAGCCGGGAGCAGAGCACCAGCAGCACGTCCCCGGGCGCCGCGTACCGGGCCCGTTCCGCCGCCCGTACGTCCGCCGGCAGCGGACGCATCGCCGTCAGGTCCACCCCGAGCGGCGCCCGGACCAGGTTGGGCACGCCGATCCGGCGGAACTCGGCCGCCGCCCAGTCGGTGGTGCAGAGCACCGAGTCGTAGGCGCGGGCGGTCGCCGCGTTGAGCCGGTCGGCGGCTGCGGCGGCCAGCGGGCGGGGTACACCCCAGGTGCCCAGCAGCCCGGTGGCGCTCTCGTGCGAGACCATCACCGAGCGGACGCCGTGCCGCCGGGCCCAACTGCCGCTCCAGCGAAGGGTCGTACGGTCGGAGACCTCCAGTCGGTCGGGGCTGAGCCGGGTCAGTTCGGCGGCCACCGCCCGCCGGTCGGTGAGCAGCCGGTAGCCGCCGCTGGCCGGCAGTACGGGGCCGGGGAGGGTGACCACCAGGCCCTGCTCGGTGTCCTCCTCGGAGCGCCGCTCGCCGGGCACGATCAGCACCGGCCGGTGCCCGGCCGCCCGGTACCCGGCGCCCAGGTGGCGCAGCGCGGTGCGCAGGCCGCCGGAGACCGGGGTGACGAAGTTGGCGAGGCGCACGATCGTCAGCGGCCCGCTGCGAGGTGGGGGCGTCATGCCGGCAGCTCCTCCGGCAGGGCCGGCACCTCCGGCTCGGCGGTGGCGATCGATGTGGCGGTCGCGGGAGCAACGGCAGGAGCAACAACAACAGCCGGAGCAACGGCGGGAGCAGGAGCAACAGCAGGAGCAGGAGCAGGAGCAGGAGCAGGAGCGCCGGAGGTTCCCGCCGCCTCCGCCACCCCCCGGTGCTCCGCGAGCACCTCGGTGTAGTGCCGCAGCAGCAGGTCCCCGACCGCCTCCCAGGTCCGGGCGGTGACCTCGGCGCGCCCGGCCCGCCCGTACGCGGCCCGCCGGGCCGGATCGGCGGCCAGCTCGGCGACCGCCCGGGCGACCGCCGCGCCGTCCCGGGGCGGCACCAGCAGCCCGGTGCGGTGGTGGGCGACCAGGTCGAGCGGGCCGCCGGCGGCCGGTCCGATCACGGGCACGCCGCTGGCCATCGCCTCCTGGATGGTCTGGCAGAAGGTCTCCAGCGGGCCGGTGTGGACGAACACGTCCAGGGTGGCGAAACATCGTGCCAGTTCCTTGCCGGTGCGGCGGCCGAGGAACACCGCGCCGGGCATCGAG
Organism: Kitasatospora sp. NPDC127060; assembly: GCF_042724935.1. Classification (NCBI taxonomy): domain Bacteria; kingdom Bacillati; phylum Actinomycetota; class Actinomycetes; order Kitasatosporales; family Streptomycetaceae; genus Kitasatospora; species Kitasatospora sp. NPDC127060. The sequence continues at coordinate 4,991 of NZ_JBHXEG010000120.1, read as the reverse complement.
GCCTTGAGCCCGGGCGCGGAGGGGCCGTCCCCGACGACCACCACCCGCACCCCGGGCAGGGCGGAGGCGGCGGCCAGCAGGTCGACCCGCTTCTCGGGTGCCAGCCGCCCGACGTACCCGACCAGCACCTCTCCGCCGGGGGCGAGCGCCCGGTGCAGGGCCTCGTCGCGGTGCCGGGGGTGGAAGCGCAGCGAGTCCACCCCGCGCGGCCACAGCTGGACCCTGGGCACCCCGTGCGCGGTGAGGTCCTGCGCGGCGGGGGTGGAGGGCGCCAGGGTGCGGGCGGCGGCCCGGTGCACGGCCCGGATCCGCCGCCAGGCGGCGGCCTCCCCGAGCCCCCGTCCGGCCCGGTAGGCGCGGGCGTACCCGGCGAGGTCGGTCTGGTAGACGGCGACGGCGGGCACCCCGAGCCGGGCTGCGACCTGCATTCCGCGCGCGCCCAGCACGAACGGGCTGGCCAGGTGGACGATGTCGGGCCGGTGCCGGGCGAGCGCGGCCGCCAGTTGCCGGCTGGGCAGCGCGATCCGCACCTGGGGGTACCCGGGCAGCGGCATCGACGGGATGTGCACCACGGGGATCCGCTCCGCCTCGGCGCCGGTGCCGCAGGTCTGCGGTGGGCACTGGGCGCCCCGCGCCGGCGCGGGGGTGACGACGAGGGGCCGGTGGCCCCGACGGAGCAGGTGCTCGGCCGTCCGCAGCACGCTGTGGGCGACTCCGTTGACCTCGGGAGGAAAGGATTCGGTGACGATGGCGACGCGCATGCCGGTGTTGTGTCCGCGCCCGGCGTGCACCCGGCCAAAGGGATCTGTCGTACAAGCGAACGCGGGTCGGCGATTTGCACCGCCGACCCGCGTCCTCCACCCGGCGTCGCCTCAGGCCGAGCCGGCGGTCTCCTTGAGCTCCGCGTACGGCGCGAGCTTGCGGATCGACTCGATGCTTCTCAGGCAGTCGTCCTTGTTCTCGTGCGGGTCGCCGGTCACCACGACGGACCCATTGCTCGCCTTGAGCCGGAACCGGTGCATCCCGCTCTCGTCCGTGTACAGCTCGAACTTCCCAGCCATGCCAGTCGACACCTCTCGCTCAGGTAACCCCCCTCGCACCGCACCGTAGGTCGGACCGCGTTGCGCCGCCCGCCGACCGGGGCATCCGAGTCATCGGACCAGGGCGGCCGCGGCCGCCGGCACGGAGGCGCTCGCCGCCGCCTCCGAGGCACCACGTCCCGGGGCGACGGCGAGCATGAGGCCCCGTCGGCCGCACACGACCTCGGGAGGGCGGGGCAGCCGGGCTTCTCGCGGCGTTGTTGCGGGCCCGCGCCGTGGAGCACAACTTCCACGCCGCCGGGTCCTCATGCCTGCCGTCCCGTCGCCAGCCGTCCGGCGGGGAAACGCACCCCGCCCTTCCGTGCCTCAGTTGCGAATATTAGCAACTGTTCAGGTCTTCGACTGCCATGGGGGCCGGTGGCCCCTCGCGCGGGCCGCGCGTACGGAAACGTCCGACCCCGCCCGGCCTGCTGAGCATTGGTGGCCGGAAGGGATTGCGAATGTCTGAAGCCACTACATGCGAAACCAACGAGTTGCGAAATTCTTCATCTGCGCACATGATGTCGACTGTCCGACCGGCACCGGGTGCCCGCGGCCGCCCGGTACGGGCGGGCCGGGCGAGGGAGAGGGGCGATGGCCGAAGTCTTCGAGCAGGAGCTGCGCGAGCAGCTCGCCCTGGCGCGCCAAGCCCTGCTGGGCGCGCAGACCGACGGTGACGACGAGGGGGCGGTGGCCTACGAGGGCAGGCTCTCCGGGCTGCTCGCGATCGCGGCCCTCAGCGGCATCGACGTCGCGGACTGAATCCCCGAGCACGACGCAAGGAGAGGGCTGAGCCATGGCCGTCCCGCTGTACCAGGCGAAGGCGGAGTTCTTCCGCACCCTGGGCCACCCGGTGCGCATCCGGGTGCTGGAACTGCTGCAGAACGGGCCGACGCCGGTCCGGGAACTGCTCGCCAGCCTCGACATCGAGGCCCCCAGCCTGTCCCAGCAGCTCGCGATACTGCGCCGGGCGAACCTGGTGACGGCCACCCGCGGCGGCAGCACCGTGGTGTACGCGCTCGCCACCCCGGATGTGGCCGACCTGCTGACGGCCGCCCGGCGGATACTGACCACGGTCATCACCGACCAGGAGCAGCTGCTGGCCGAACTGCGGGCGGGCGCCGAGGAGGTCCGGGCGTGAACGCCGTCCTGAACCGGGTGCGCGCCGTCCTGCCCACCCGGCGGATCCTCGCCACCATGGGCCGTTCACCCCGCAAGGACCTGCTCGCCGGGCTCACCGTGGCCATCGTCGCGCTGCCGCTCGCGCTGGGCTTCGGGATCTCCTCCGGCGCGGGCGCGGAAGCCGGCCTGGCCACCGCCGTCGTCGCCGGGGCGGTCGCCGCCCTCTTCGGCGGCTCCAACCTCCAGGTGTCCGGCCCGACCGGCGCCATGACCGTCGTCCTGGTTCCGATCATCGCCCGCTACGGCACCGCCGGTGTGCTGACCGTGGGCCTGCTGGCCGGCGTGGTCCTGGTCGCCCTGTCCCTGCTGCGAGCCGGGCGCTGGATGGCCTACGTCCCGGTGCCGGTGGTGGAAGGCTTCACGCTCGGCATCGCCGCCGTCATCGGTCTCCAGCAGGTGCCCGGCGCGCTCGGCGTGAAGAAGCCCGAGGGTGACAACCCGGCCGTCGTCGCGGTCAGGGCCGTCGCCGACTTCGTCTCCACCCCGCACTGGGCCGCCCTCGCCATCGCGCTCGCGGTTGCGGTGGTGATGCTGGCCGGGGTCCGGCTGCGACCCTCGCTGCCGTTCTCACTGATCGCCGTCGTCGCCGCGACCCTCATCGCGGAGCTCACCGGCCTGCCGGTGGCCACCATCGGCCACCTGCCCGCCGGACTCCCCCTGCCCTCCCTCGGCTTTCTCGACCTCTCCGCGGTCCCCGCCCTCCTCCCCTCCGCGATGGCCGTCGCCGCCCTGGCCGCACTCGAATCGCTGATGTCCGCGACCGCCGCCGACGCCATGAGCGTCTCCGAGCGCCACGACAGCGACCGCGAACTGTTCGGCCAGGGCCTGGCCAACCTGGCCGCTCCGCTGTTCGGAGGCGTCGCCGCCACCGGCGCGATCGCCCGCACCGCCGTCAACGTGCGCTCCGGCGCCGTCTCCCGGCTCGCCGCCCTCGTCCACGCGGCCGTCCTCGCGGTGATCGTCTTCGCCGCGGCCCCGCTGGTCTCGGGGATCCCGCTGGCGGCGCTGGCCGGGGTGCTGATCGCCACCGCCGTGCGCATGGTGGAGGTCGGCGCGCTGCGCGCGCTGGCCCGCACCGGTCGGGGCGAGGCCGCCGTCCTCGTGCTCACCGCCGCCGCCACCCTCGCCTTCGACCTGGTCACCGCCGTCATCGTCGGCATGCTCGTCTCCGGCGTCCTGGCGCTGGCCGCCGTCGCCAGGACGGCCCGCGTCGAGCAGGTCCCGCTGCACGCCGACCTGCCCCCGGCGGACCATCACGAAGAGGAGCAGGTACTGCTGGCCGAGCACATCGCCGCCTATCGGATCGACGGCCCGCTGCTGTTCGCCGTCGCCCACCGCTTCCTGCTCGAACTCACCGAATCCGCTGAGGTCAAGGTCGCGATACTGCGGATGTCCCGGGTCAGTGCCATCGACGCCAGCGGCGCGACCGTCCTCGGCGACGCCATCGCCAAGTTGCAGCGCCGGGGCACCCTCGTCCTCGTCTCCGGCATCCGCGACGAGCACCACCGACCCCTGGACGCCCTCGGCACACTCGACCGCCTGCGCGCCGACGGCCACCTCTTCCGCACCACGCCGGACGCCATCGCCCACGCCCGAACCCACCTGCACAAGTCCCTGGCCACGGCGGGCCGCACCGCCGAGAACGCCACCACGGCGGGCCGCACCGCCGAGAACGCCACCACGGCGGGAGCGAGCAGTTGAGCACCGCCGGGCTCGCCAGGTGATCCGGCGCCGGCGTGACCGCGGGTGCCACGGCCCGTCCGGCTCCCTCCGGACCCAACCGGCCGACCCCTACCGGCGCTACCGGATGAGCCTGGCCAGCAGCTGGGCCGCCGCCAAGGTCGTGCGCCGGATCACGGTCACCCTCCTCGCCTCGTGGGGCATCCCGCCGAAGTCGACGGTCCACGACGCCGCCGTCTTCGTCGTCACCGAACTCGCCGCCAACGCGGTGCGCCACGCCGCGCGCCGCTCCCCGTTCTTCGAGCTGCTGCTCACCGCCACCGACACGCACCTGGAGGTCGCCGTCCGCGACAGCCACCCGGCCCTGCTCGGCACCCCCGAACCGGGCGGCACAGGAGGCCTGGCCGCCGTCGCCGACCTCGCCCGGTCGGTAGGCGGCCGACTGAGCATCCACCCCGATCCGGACGGCGGCAAGGCCGTACACGTCCGACTTCCCCTGAACCCCTGAACCCCTGAACCCCTGAACCCCTGAACCCCTGGCCACCGCGACCCGAACAAGAGGCCGCCGCGTGCAGTACGCGATCACCACCTACGACGACCACGGCGCCCCGTTCGCTCCGAAGCTGGTCGACCTGCCCACGCTCCAGGCGCTCCTCGCCCGGGCCGCCGTAACCGGCGAGCGCCTGCACATCCGCCCCCGGAACCCGCGGGCGCGTCCCGCCGCGACCGAACGGAAGGAGATCCGATGAGTACCGACGGCGGTACCGGCGAAGAGAGCAGCCGTCGTAGAGCCATGCTGATCCGTGCCGGCATCTACGTCCTCGGCACTCACCTGTTCGCCGGTTTCGTGATCTTGCTCTTCGCTCTTGGCGACCGCCACTGATCCCCCGGCGAGCGACTGGGCAGGCGGCGGATCCTGCGGATCGCAGGGCCGGCACCACTGTGGTCGGCGCGGGGGGGGGTGCCTCTATGTCCTTCGTCAAGGCTGCGCGGGTCATGCGGGCACGGTTTCGGGGGTGCGGGTTTCGTAGAGGGTGCCGTCTCGGAGCA
>NZ_JBHXEG010000119.1:0-20390 GCF_042724935.1 Kitasatospora sp. NPDC127060 | reverse complement strand
GGGGTGCACGCCCGTGCACCCCGGGACGCCTCGTCCCCTGGCCGCCCGGATCGTCAGAACCGGACGTCGGTGCAGGAGTAGAAGGCGTTGCCGGTGTCGGCGATGGTCCAGACCGCCACGACCACCTGGTGCCCGGTGCGCCCGCCGGGGACGGTCGCGGTGTGGCTGAGGGTGCTCGGCACCTGCTGCCCGCCGTACGGGACGGTCAGGAAGGGCGTCAGGTCGAGGCTGTCCCGGGTGATCGGCTGGGAGGCGTCGTAGCCGGGCTTGGTGAGGTAGTACTCGAAGTCGGTGGTCGCGTGCCGGGCGGTGAACTTCCAGGTGAAGGTGAGCTGTTGGCCTGCCGTCACCGGTGTGGTCGGCCAGGCGCCGCCGTGCGGGTCGTCCAGTTCGGCGAAGCGGGAGTTGCCGCCGGCGCAGATGGTGCCGTCCGAGGGCTCGGCCGCCGGGAAGCCCTTCGGGCCCTCGACGCTCTGCGGTTCCCACTGGATGTCGCCGCAGTCCCACGGGACGGCGCTCGCGTCCGCGTCGCAGAGCGCGGCCCGGCTGGGCGGGCCGGTGATGTAGCCGTGGGACTGGGCCGGGAAGGCCAGGGTGAGCGGGATCGCCAGCGCGGCGACGGCCGCCCCGACCAGATGACGTGTGCGCATGGTGCTCCTCCGTGGGGGTGGATGGAGAGTGCGCCGGGGCGCAGACGCGCGCGCGTTGGGGGTGCGGCGGCCGGGACATGGGGGAACCCTTGGCATGCCTGCGCCAGCCCGGTGCCCCCACGGTAGGAGCCGGCACGGGCGCCCGTCAATGGTCTGAACCATTTTGGGCAGAGCCCCAACTTCCGCCCGCTACAAGCCGGTTGGGCGACGAAGGCCCCGCCCCCAGCGAAGCCGGGAGCGGGGCCTTCACGGCAAGTGGGTTACTTCTTGCCCTGGGTCTGGCCTGTCGATTTTGCGGGCCTGATCAAGGGGCTCTGACCTGGGGTTGAGCCGTCGACAGTTGTCATCGTTGGCCGCCCTTGATCGACGCCGGACGGCCCACAGACGGCCCAGAAGCTAGCTTCGTCCCACCCGGGAAGCTCGCTCGCCGCCCACGAGCAGCGCAGCGAGCGCAGTGCTATCGACAAGCGCCTGATGCAGGTACCCAGCCGGCACCGCGAGAACGATGACGACCACAATGACCGCGACAGCCCACGGCATCAGGTCGATAGTTGACAGGGGATACGGGATAGGAGTCAGACTCATGGGGATACCTCCATGGTGTCGGAAGCCCGCACGCGTCGCTCCTGGTTTCGACCCCCTGGGCGGCGTGCGCGGGCTTCTTGCTTGAGGCTCCATGATGGCCAGTCACCACCCGGTTAAAGCAAGCCATCCAGCGGGCCTGAAAGAGAGGGAAGAGGACCTCCTTGGCGAAGAAGTCCCGGTCGGCCCGACGGCGCTTCAATGGCACGTCGCGCCGCCAAATCGGTTCTTGACCTGGAGAGATAGCCCTCTACCACATGCCGAGAACAGCCCGGTCCGACGCGAGAAAAAATACCACATAAAACGTGCTCTCACCCGCCAGGAATGCCCCATCTTGTGCCATATATCCAGTGGCGCAGATCACATGAAAAAATTCCACTCGCGCTTCACTGCAATTAGCCCCATCGGGCATTCCTGACAGGCAGGTCGGACCAGATACGGAAGAGCAGTGCCAGGTTCCGTAACCAGCTGGCCCGATCGGCGTGACGGCCCAAGCTGGTCCCGCTCAGGGCAGCTGGCAGAACGCCACGGTCGCGTCATCGCCGGACTTGAAGCGCGGCCAGCGGCGCCCGTCCGGGTCCGTGGCCTCGGTCTTCCGGACCTCCGAGATCAGGCCGTCCGCGCCAGCCTCCCGGAGCGTTGCGAACGCGTTCGTCCAGGATGCCGTGCGGTACTCGGTCACGAGGCGCGAGACCCCATCGGACAGCACGGCCACCGAGCGGACGTCATCGAGCGGCACCGCACCCGTCAGCGCGTGGCGAGCGGCTTCGCCGGTGGATGCGGCCACCCAGTAGCCGTCCAGGGTGTTCCGGGTGAGCCGCTGGGCCTCGACCATCCGGCGGACGGCCTCACTGTGCTCCGGCGTGCCGGTGGCGAACCGTTCCGTCTCCGCGCGGAGTTCCGGCACCACGGTGTCCACCCGCAGGTCGGTGACCACCTGGTAGTCGTCGGCCCGCTCGAAGACGATCGGCGAGTCAGCGAGAACCAGGTAGTCGAAGCTGTCGGCCCCGGCCCGCAGGACCGACACCGTGGCCGACGGTGTACCGGGGTTGCCGAGGTCGCACCCGGGGTGGAGCGCGGCAACCTGGTCGAGGGCCTGCGCCAGCCCGTCCGCCAGCGGCCGGCCGGGCTCTGCCAGTGCGGCCACCAGGTGGCCGCCCAACTGGGCGACATACCACGGGACGCCGTGCCGACAGCCGGTGTCCAGCCCGGCCGTGCTCAGGCCGTCCAGGACGACGGCGAGCGTGGGCGTGGCCGCCACCCAGTCTTCGTTCGGGTTTGCGCCGCCCGGAGCGGTGGCGATGGAGACGCGCATCTGTCAGCCCTCGTGTCGGTAGATCGGAGTGACCCTGCTGCTCTCCAGAACTTCCAGGGTCTGCGGGTCGTAACGGCAGGAGATGAGCGTGGAGAAACGCTTCGCCCGAACCTCGCGGTAGAGCTCGCTGAGGTGGTTCTCCAGGTAGTGCACGACGCCGTTCGCGCCGATCGCGTGGATGCCCGCGATGTACAGGAAGGTCCCCTTGCCATCGAGTCGGGGAAGCCGAGCGAGGTACCCGACGTCCCCGGCCGTGCCGTCCACGTCGAGCGGGGAGCGGTACTCGGTCTCGGTGCGCAGGTCCACCAGGTGCCAGGCCGAGTCCTTGCGGAACCGCAGGTTGTCGTCGCCTTCGAGCACCTGGGCAACGATCGGGGACAGCCGCGGCCCGCAGATGACGACCAGGTGCTCGCGGTTCAGGTTCACGATGCCGGACGGCGGGATGACCTCGTAGGCGGAGTCGAGCTTGAGACCGGTGAACAGCTTCCGCAGGTGCTCGTAGTTGTTCAGGTCTTCCCTGGTCACGACCTGGCTTGGGTTCTCATCCAGGGACTTCCCCGCCTCGTACTTGCCGCCGACCGCCACGGTCATCGGGCCTAGGCCGAAGAACGCCCGCTCCGGCGCGGGGCCGGCCGACGCGAGCTGACCGACGCGCCCACGGCTTACGCCGAGCAGAGCAGCGATTTCGGTCTGCGACATGCCCGTCGCCGACGCCTCTTCGATGGCTTCCCGGCGAACACGGGACAGCTCGACCACCCGGTTCTGGTAGTCGGCCATCAGGGCAATCGCCGCCTTGGCCCGTTCGATCGGGACGGCCACGTTGGCCACCCGTTCAAGCTCTTCGTGCATCGTGATCCCTTCGCCGCTTAGGGGGGCGAAGCAAGCCTACCGCTAGAGGGGCTTGACGCACAGATGGCATCTGCCTACCTTGGGTATCGCGAGAGAGCGAAAGCCCCCCTAAGCAGCACGGGAAACGGGCTTAGCATTTCTCTGACCTGCCCAAACGCAGCGAAGCGGCGCCCCAACCGCCAAGTCAGTACGCCGCTTCGTGCCCCGGTGAAGGGAGTTCCATCATGCACGCTCCGCTGGTTTCGCAGCCGTCGCTGACGGTCGGCTCGGTCGAAGACAACGTCTCGCTGTTCGGCGAGGCGGACCGGGGTGAGACCGAGCCGCGCCTGTCGGTGCGGGTGTCGATGTCGCTGCGGTTCTTCGAGCTGGTGGGCCTGCTGGCCTTCCACCCGGAGATGATGCTCACCACCTCGGACCTGGCGAAGTCCGAGGAACTGGCGGAGGCGCTGCGGTTCGCGCTCGTCAGCTCCGACATCCGCCAGATCGAGGACTTCGCGGAGCTGGCCGAGACCGCCCTGTCGCACCCGCGTCGGCCGTTCTACGCCTCTACGAAGCTGGTGGCCGAGGCCGTGACCCGCACCTTCGGGATGAGCGCCCCGCAGCCGCCCGCCGCCCCGGCCCTGTCCCTGGTGGCCCCGGCCGCCCGTACGGCGGTGGCGGCGTGAACACCGCGCTGACGAACACGGCGGGCAACGCCCGGCTGCGGGCCGCTCTGGTGGCCTCGAAGATGACGATCGAGGGCCTGGCCCGCGAAGTGGGCATGGACCCGCGCACGGTGGAGCGGTGGCTGAACGAGCCCGGCCGCAGCCCGCACGCCCGCCACGCCCACGAGGTGGCCAAGCTGCTGCACGTCGACCCGTACGAGGTCTGGCCGACCCTCGGCAGCCGCCGCAAGAGCAGCGCGCAGCCCCGGGACGAGCTGCTCGCCTGGTACCCGACCCGGGGCGCCGCCCCGGCCGGGCTGTGGGCCACCTTGCTGCGCGGTGCGGGCGACCGGATCGACCTGGCGCTGTCCTGCGGGCTGTTCCTCGCGGACGCCGTCCCCGACCTGGTGGAGCTGCTGGCCGAGCGCGCCGCCGCCGGGGTCCGGGTGCGCCTGGCGCTGCCGGACCCGACGCAGGCGGCGACGCAGAACGAGGCCACCCGCCTGCTGCTGGTCGAAGACCTCTACACCGTCCTCCAGCACGTTCCCGGCGTCCGTCTGGTCCGCCACGGCGGCATCGCGAACGACGTCGTGCGGGCGGACGAGCAGCTGCTGGTGATGCCGAAGGTGGACGGCTGCCCGCCGGCCGCCGCCCCGGTCCTGCACCTCAAGCGTCTCGAACAGGCCCCGCTCACTGGCGCCTACCTCCTCGGCCTGGACCACGTCTTCACCACCGCCGTGCCGCTGGTGCACACCCGCCGCCTCGCCGCCGCCTGACCACCACTTCCGGAGCACCCATGAACAACCCCAGCCCGAACCTGCCCTCGCTCGCCGAGCTGGTCAGCTACACCAGCCGGGAGCCGCTGACGGTCAAGGAGATCGCCGCCGCGCTCGGCACCACGAAGTGGACCGTGCACCGCGAGATCAACTCCGGCCGCCTGCCGCACTACCGCATCGGCTCCCACATCCGTGTCCAGCGCTCGGTCTTCAGGGCCTACCTGAAGGACTTGAACGTCCCTGTCGGCATCACCGGCATCGCGGGCTGACAGCCCCCGCTCAGCAGCGCTCAGCGGTGCTCACGCCCGCTCACGGCCCGCTCACCGGGTGGTCCTGAAACCCGGACAGCCGGGCCTGAAACGGCCGCCGGTGGACCTGAAACAGCGCCCCGCGCGGGTGGGTGTTCACCGGTGAACACCCGGGCACTCACCACCGCTCACGGGCCGCTCACAGGGTGCCGTTGAAGCCGGGGCGGGCGGACCTGAAAAGGCCACCGCCGCGCCTGAAACGGCACCCGGCCCGGGCGGGTGTTCACCGGTGAACGCCGGGGTGTTCACCCCGCTCACGGCCCGCTCACCGGGTGGGCCTGAAACGCCCGGACCCGCCCCTGAAACGGCCCGGGGCGCGGCTGAAACGCCCACAGGCGGCCCCGAAACCGCAGGCCAGAGCCGGTGAACACCGGTGAGCGCCCGGCTCAGGGCCGGTGGACACCGGGGCTGGAGAAGCGCTTCTCCAGCCCCGCCGGCACTCGACCCCCGCCGCCGTTTCAGGCCCGGCGGTGGCCTCTTCAAGCCCGGCCGTGAGCGCCCGTGAGCACGATCCGGCGGCCGGTGAACACCTCCCCCTTTAAGAGCGCTTCTCCTCGGCGGACCGGGGCGAGCGTGCCCGACCCAGCACCGCCAACTCCCCCAAGGAGAAGCGCTCTTAAGGGGGCAGTGAGCGCCCCGTCGAAGGAGTCCGAGCAGTGCGCGACCCACCACCCGACCACCCGCCCGCCCAGGCCGACCCGCCCCGCGAACCCGCCGGAGAACCCGTGTCTGTCGAAACCCTCCCCACCCCCGCCGCTGACGGCCGACCACAGGCCCAGCCGAACCCGATGTACGACCCCGCCACCGGCCTGGACCGCCCCGAGAGGCCGGGCCCCGTCCCGGACCCGGAGGTGTTCTGCGGCTGGGCCGGGGACACCGTCCGCGATCTCGACCCCACCAGCGAGGCCGACCCCGTGGGCGTGCTGGTGAACCTGCTGTCCGCCGCCGGGGCCGCGATCGGCCCCAGGCCGTTCCTGTGGATCGGCAACGACCGCCACCCCGCCCTGATCTGGGCCCTCACGGTCGGCGCCACCGCCGCCGGGCGCAAGGGCGCCGCCACCAACACCGTCAAGCGCCTGCTGACGGCCGCCGTGCCGGACTTCATCGCCGTCAACGCCCGCTCCGGCCTCTCCTCCGGCGAGGGCCTGATCGAGGCGGTGCGCGACGGCGACGGCGACAAGGACCCCGGCGTCACCGACAAGCGCCTGTGGGTGGTCGAGTCGGAGTACGGCGTCACCATGGCCCGCGGCCGCCGGGAGGGCTCATCCCTGAGCGGCATCCTGCGCCAGGCCTGGAACGGCGAAGACCTCGGCGTCATGAACCGCGAGGCCCTGTCCGCCACCGCCCCGCACATCGCCGTCATCGGCCACATCTCCCCGCGCGAGCTGCGGGCCAAGATGCAGGACGCCGAGATGGCCGGCGGGACCTACAACCGCTTCCTGCCGGTCTTCGTGCACCGCAACCTGCTGCTGCCCGACGCCACCGGCGCCCCGGACGGGCTGATCGACAACCTGGCTTCCGCCTGGCGCACCGTGCTGAGCGACGCCCGCCAGGTCGGCGAAGTCCAGCTCACCGAGCAGGCCGCGCAGCTCTGGCGCGAGGAGGTCTACCCGGCGCTGTGCGGGGACGAGGGAGACGACGGCCCGCTCGCCGAGTTCACCGCCCGCGCCGCCCCCTACGCCAAGCGCACGGCCATGGTCTACGCCCTCACCGACCACACCGACCGCATCGGCGAAGCCCACCTCCGCGCCGCCTGGGCCCTCGTCCGCTACGCCCGCGCCAGCGCCGCCCACATCCTCGGCGCCATGGTCGAGGGCACCGGCGACCCGGACCTGGACAAGCTCGCCGCCGCCGTGAAGGCGGCCGGGCCGAACGGGCTGACCGGGGACGAGGTGTACCGGCTGTTCAAGCGCCGCAACGCCGCCTACCGCTCCGACCTCACCGCGCGCCTGTGCGAGCTGCCCGGCTTCGCCGCCGTCCAGGTGCCCGGCGACGGCCGCCACCGCACCGTCTACCTCTTCGCACCCCCCGGGTGAAAAGGGTGAGAAGGGTGGAAAGCCCGCTGACCTGCGAAAACGCCGGGTGAAAAGGCGGGTGGAAAGGGGTGGAAAGCCCCCGACCGCCCGCAGCCCCCGACCCTTTCCACCCCTTTCCACCCCGCTTTCCACCAGACAAAACCGCAGGTCAGATCCCTTTCCAACCTTTCCACCCTTTCCACCACGCACCCCAGAACGGAGACCACCGCCATGACCCGCCCCACCAGCACCAGCCCCGCCCGACCGTCCAGCGCACCGGACGCCCCACCGGCCGCCACGACGCCCCGAGCGCGCTCCCCACCACGGCACGGCCGGGCAGAAGAAACCACCCCGCCCCCGGCGGGCGGGTGGCCTCTTCAAGCCCGCGCCACACCGCCACCCGGCCCGCCGGCCGAACCACCCACGCACCGACCCCGGCAACGGGCCGTCACCACCCCCCACCCACCCCCCACCCGAGAAAGACCCTCCCCCACCCGCTCAGGGGCCCGGGAGGCCGCTCTCCGGCCGGGTGGGGGGTGGGTGGGAGGTCACGCTCCGCGCTCATCATCACCGCCCGCTCCGTGACTCCGGGAGCCCCACGTACGCGTGCACGCGTACGCGCGAAGGAGCCTCCGGCCGACACACAGCGTCACCGAAGGACCGACACCTGGCCGTCAGGCCCCAGGTGTCAGAAACCGTCTGACGGCCCTGACGCCCAGATCCCCGGGTAACGCGCGCACGCGCGCGAGGAGCCCCCGTCTGACACCCCGTCTGACGGCTTCTGACGTCCACCTGACGCCCGCTCTGACGCCCCTGACACCCCACCGCCGACCGTCCTGACGGCCCTGACGCCTCCGGGCCGACCACCCGAGGACCGTTCTGACGGTCCTGACAGCTCTGACACCCGCCCTGACACCCCCGACGCCATCACCCACCGCAACCACCCCGGTCGGCCCGGCACCGTCCGCCCGACCCACCTGTCACCTGTCGCCTGTCGCCCCACCCCGAAACAGGCCCCACAGCCCCGAAACCACCCCCTGACCTGCGGACGACAGGCGACAGGACAGGTGACAGGCGACAGGTGACAGACAGGTGAGGCGACAGGCAGACGACAGCCCAACCACCAAGGAGGACACCGTGGCCAACCGCCGCACCCCGGACGACCCGCGACCCACCGTGGTCGCCCTGCCCACCCGCTTCCTCACCCCCGAGGACGTCGCCGCCCTCTTCGGCGTCCCGCTGGAGACCGTCTACCAGTGGCGCCGCAAGCGCACCGGCCCGCCCGCCTTCCGCGTCGGCCGACACCTCCGCTACCACCCCGACGTCGTCGCCCAGTGGGTCACCGACCAGACCCACCAGGCCGCCGCCTAGGCCAACTGTCAGGTGACAGGCGCCAGTCGGTGACTGTCACCTCAGGCCGTTTTCCCCAGGTAACGCGTGCGCGCGAGGGGTGACAGGCACCGACTGGCACCCCCTGTCACCCCCGCTGGCACCTGATCTCCGCCCCTCTGGCACCCCGCTACAGATCCCACCACAAGGAGCTGGCCCATGGCCGGACACATCCAGGACCGCTGGTACAAGACCGAGACCGGCCCCGACGGCAAGCCGCGGCGCGTCCGCACCGACCGTTACGGCACCGGCAAGCGGTACCGGGCCCGATACGTCGCCCCGGACGGCACCGAGAAGAGCAAGAGCTTCCCCGACCGGCAGAAGCGCCAGGCGGAGGAGTGGCTGGCCCGGATCGAGGCCGACATGTCGCGCGGGCAGTACCTCGACCCGACGACGGCGAAGACCACCTTCCAGGAGTTCGCCGAGCACTGGCTGAGGAGCCAGACCAGCGACCCCAACACGCAGGCCTCGATGCAGTCGCAGCTGCGGCGGCACGCCTTCCCGCGGATCGGGGCCCGGCCGCTCAGCTCGTTCCAGCCCAGCCACATCCGGGAGTTCGTGGCCGAGCTGGAGACCTGCGGCATGTCCGGGTCGTACGCCCGGGTCATCTTCTCCAACGTCCGGGCCGTGCTGAGCGCGGCCGTGGACGACGGCATCCTGCTCCGGAACCCGTGCGTCGCCCGGACCGTGCGCCCGCCGGTCGTCGGGGCCCGGCGGGTCGTCCCGTGGGAGCCGGAGCGGGTCTTCGCCGTGCGGGAGGCGATGACCGAGCGGTACCGGGCGACGGTGGACGTCGGCGCCGGCTGCGGGCTGCGGCAGGGCGAGATCCTGGGGCTGGCCGTGGATGCGCTGGACTTCGACGACAGCACGATGCACGTCACCCAGCAGCTCAAGCTGAGCCGGAGCAAGCCGGTGTTCGCGCCACCGAAGGGCGGGACGCTGCGGAGCGTGCCGCTCCCCCGGCCGGTCGCCGACGCGCTCAGGGCCCACATGGAGCGGTTCCCGGCGGTGGAGATCACGCTGCCGTGGATGAAGGTGGGCGGACCGCCGGTCACGAAGCGGCTGATCTTCACCAGCCTGTCCGACTCGATCGTCTGGCGCGGCATGCTGAACGAAGACCACTGGAAGCCCGCGCTGGCCGCCGCCGGGGTCATCCCGACGCCGGGCAAGGGGGAGTCCTACGCGTCCGCCCGGGAGCACGGGATGCACGCGCTCCGGCACTTCTTCGCGTCGGTGCTGCTGGACGCCGGGGAGAGCATCAAGGCCGTCAGCGAGTACCTGGGCCACGCCGATCCGGGGCTGACGCTGCGGGTGTACGCCCACCTGATGCCGGAGAGCCGGCACCGGGCGCGGAAGGCGATCGAAGGGGTCTTCGCGCCCCAAGATCACGAAGGCTGACGGCCCACAGACGGCCCGGGAATGACGACGGCCCCTCACCAGCGCCAAACGCGCAGGTGAGGGGCCGTTTCGCCAGGTGGGTTACTTCTTGCCCTGGTTCTTGACCGCCTCGATGGCGGCCGCGGCGGCGTCCGCGTCGAGGTAGCGGCCGCCCTTGGCGACCGGCTTGAAGTCGGCGTCCAGCTCGTAGACCAGCGGGATGCCGGTCGGGATGTTCAGGCCCGCGATGTCGGCGTCGGAGATGCCGTCGAGGTGCTTGACCAGCGCGCGCAGGCTGTTGCCGTGGGCGGTGACCAGGACGGTCTTGCCGGCGGCGAGGTCCGGGACGATGGCGTCGTACCAGTACGGGAGCATCCGCTCGACGACGTCCTTCAGGCACTCGGTGCGCGGACGCAGCTCGCTCGGGATGTCGGCGTAGCGGGCGTCACCGGCCTGCGAGTACTCGGCGCCGTCGGCCAGCACCGGCGGCGGGGTGTCGTAGGAGCGGCGCCACAGCTGGAACTGCTCCTCGCCGAACTCGGCCAGGGTCTGGGCCTTGTCCTTGCCCTGCAGCGCACCGTAGTGGCGCTCGTTCAGGCGCCAGCTGCGGCTGACCGGGATCCAGTGCCGGTCGGCCTTGTCCAGGGCGATCTGCGAGGTCCGGATGGCGCGGCGCAGCAGCGAGGTGTGCACCACGTCGGGGAACAGGCCCTCGGCGGCCAGGAGCTCGCCACCGCGGGCGGCCTCCTTCTCGCCCTTCTCGTTGAGGTCGACGTCGACCCAACCGGTGAACAGGTTCTTCTGGTTCCACTGGCTCTCGCCGTGACGGAGCAGGATGAGTCGGTACGTCGTGTCAGCCATGGCCCCCAGCTTAGTGGAGGGCCCGAAAACCCCTGGTGGGGACCTTGGGTGGCTGTGTAATCTGTGCCGCGGCTATCTGCCACTTACACCCGTCGGCTGACCGGGCCTGCCCTCGCCGCTCAGCGGACGCCTGCCCTCGGGAGCCCCACATGCTCGTCGCCCCAGCCGCGGACACCCGGCTCCGAAGAATGCTCCGCGAGACGGCGGGCGGGTTGCCGCGGGCATTCTGGTGGCTCTGGGTCTCGACGCTGGTCAACCGGCTCGGCGCGTTCGTGGTCACCTTCCTGTCGCTCTACCTCACCAGCGACCGGGGGTACTCGGCTTCCTACGCGGGCCTGGTCGCCTCCCTGTTCGGGCTCGGCGCGGCGATCTCGTCGATCGTCGCCGGCATCCTGGCCGACCGGGTCGGCCGCCGGCCGACCCTGGTCGCCGCCCAGCTCGGCACCGCCCTGTGCACCGCCGTGCTCGGCTTCACGGACGGCCAGGTGGCGATCGCCGTGGTGGCCTTCCTGGTCGGCTTCTGCAACAACGCCACCCGGCCGGCCATCTCGGCGATCATCGCGGACATCGTCCCGGCCGCCGACCGGGTCCGTGCCTACTCGCTGAACTTCTGGGCGATCAACCTGGGCTTCGGCCTCTCCTCGGCCGTCGCCGGCCTGATCGCCACCTACGGCTACCTCACGCTGTTCCTGCTGGACGCGGTCTCCACGCTGCTCTGCGCGGTGGTGATCTTCGTCAGGATCCCGGAGACCAAGCCCGACACCCCGGCGGCGCAGGCGGATGAACCGGCGGTCGGCCTCGGCACGGTGATCCGCGACAGCCGCTTCATGGCGGTCGTCGGGCTCACCCTGCTGCTCGCCCTGGTGATGCAGCAGGCCTCCACCACGCTCCCGGTGGCCATGGGCGAGCGGGGGATCACCTCCTCCCAGTACGGCCTGGTCATCGGCCTGAACGGGCTGCTGATCGTGCTGCTGCAGATCCCGCTCACCCGGTGGGTCGAAGGGCGCAGTCGAACGGCGATGCTGGCGGCCGCCGCGCTGCTGATCGGCTGGGGCTTCGGGATGACGGCCCTGGCCGGGACGTCGGCGTGGTTCTACGCCGTCACCGTGGCGGTCTGGACGATCGGGGAGATCGGCTACACGCCGACGCTGATGGGTCTGGTCGCCGAGCTGTCCCCGACCCACGCGCGCGGCCGCTACCAGGGCGTCTACTCGCTCGCCTGGTCGCTCGCCCTGTTCCTCGGCCCGGCCGTGGGCGGTGTGGTGCTGGACGACGCCGGTGGCGGGGTGCTGTGGGGCGCGTGCGGTGTGTGCGGCACGGTCGCCGCGGTCGGGTACGCGGTGCTGGGGAAGCGGTCCGGAGCCCCGGCCAGGGCGAGCGGCACCGGGGGCGTGGCGGCCGTCGCGGTGGCGGAGACCGAGACGGCGACCGACACGGCGACCGACACGGCGGCCGAGAAGGCTCCGGCGGGCGCCTGAGCGGCCCGGCCGGGGGCGGTCGGAGTGAGTCGGAGTGAGTCGGAGTGAGTCGGAGTGAGTCCGGCCGGCGGGCGGGAGTCGGTCAGCCGGATCCCGGTCAGTCGGCGGTCGGGGCGGCCAGGTGCGCGAAGGCGGCCAGGTTGCGGGTGGACTCCCCGCGCTTGGTGCGCCACTCCCACTCGCGCCGGATCGCCGAGGCGAAGCCCAGCTCCAGCAGGGTGTTGAAGGGCTCGTCGGCGTTCTCCAGCACCGTGCCGAGCAGCCGGTCGACGGCGTCCGGGGTGAGCACCTCCAGCGGCAGCCGACCGGCCAGATAGACGTCGCCGAGCGCGTCCATCGCATAGGCGACGCCGTAGAGACGGGTGTTGCGCTCCAGCAGCCAGCGGTAGACGGCCTCGTGGTTCTCGTCCGGGCGGCGGATCACGAAGGCGTTCACCGACAAGGTGTGGTCTCCGACCCGCAACGCGCAGGTGGTGCTCAGCTTGCGGGTGCCCGGGAGGGTCGCCACCAGGGTGTACGGGTCGGTGGCGGCCGGCTCCCAGGCCACCCCGGCGTCGTCCAGGGCGGTGCGCAGGAGGGTCAGGGCCTCGTCCTTGGTGCGGATTGCCATGGGGGTGACGTTACTCGGCGGTACCTCTCTCCGGCAGCCCGGGCGGACCCGCCGGGGCCGCTCAGGCCCGGCGGCGGGCCACCGCCAGCCGGCCGGCCGGGCGGGCCAGGCTGCCGGCGTACACCTCGGCGGTGGTCGCCGCGGCGGTGTCCCAACCGAAGGCCGCCGCGTGCCGGGCCGCCGCCGCGCCGCGCCGGGCCACCAGCGCCGGGTCGGTGACGTACGGCTCCAGCGCGTGCGCCCACGCCATCGGGTCGTGGCCGTGCACGAGGGTGCCGGACTCGCCGTCCCGCACGGCGACCGGCAGGCCACCGACCGCGGCCGCCACCACCGGGGTGCCGCAGGCCTGGGCCTCCAGCGCGACCAGGCCGAAGGACTCGCTGTACGAGGGCATCACCAGGGCCGTCGCCGCGCGGTACCAGTCCGCCAGCCGGGCCTGGCCGACCGGGGGGTGGAAGCGCACCACATCGCCGATGCCCAGCTGGGCGGCCAGCTTGTGCAGGCTCTCCGGGCGGGCCAGCCCGGTGCCCGACGGCCCGCCGACCACCGGCACCACCAGCCGCTCGCGCAGCTCCGGACGGCGCCCCAGCAGCGCGGCGACCGCCCGCAGCAGCACGTCGGGCGCCTTCAGGGGCTGGATCCGTCCGGCGAACAGCAGCACCGCGGCATCCTGCGGCAGGCCCAGCCGGGCCCGGGCGTCGGCCCCGGCCCGCGGGCCGCCGGGGCGGAAGACGTCCAGGTTGACCCCGGGGTGGACGACGGCCAGCTGGTCCGGCCGGGCGGAGTAGTGCAGCGCCAGCTCGGCGGCCTCCTCGGTGGTGTTGGCGATCAGCCGGTCGGCCGCCTCGACCACCTGGGTCTCGCCGATCACCCGGGCCGCGGGCTCGGGCGTGTCGCCCTCGGCCAGCGCGGCGTTCTTGACCTTCGCCATGGTGTGCATGGTGTGCACCAGCGGCACCCCCCAGCGCTGCGCGGCCAGCCAGCCGACCTGCCCGGAGAGCCAGTAGTGCGAGTGCACCAGGTCGTAGTGGCCGGGGCGGTGACCCGCCTCCGTCCGCAGCACCCCGTGGGTGAAGGCGCACAGCTGGGCCGGCAGGTCCTCCTTGATCAGACCCTCGTACGGCCCGGCGGTGACGTGCCGGACCAGCACGCCCGGGGCCAGCTCGACGGTCGGCGCGTCGTCCGAGCAGATCGCCCGGGTGAACACCTCGACCTCGATGTTGAGCTCGGCCAGGCGCTTCGCCAGCTCGACGATGTAGACGTTCATCCCGCCGGCGTCCCCGGTACCGGGCTGGTGCAGCGGCGAGGTGTGCACGCTGAGCATGGCTATCCGGCGCGGGCGGCGGCGGCCCGGGACCAGCGACTGCAGCCGGCCGCGCGCGGGCGCGGCGGACTGGGCACGGCGTACCGAACGGACGGGGTGCTGGATCACCTGGCTGAAGCCTCCTCGTGTGCGGCCCGTCTCGGCGGTCCGCGTGAACGGGCCGCCGCATGTCCGGTGTGCGCTGCCCCGTCCCGGGCACACATCACCACCAGTGTGCCAACCACCTCGCGGTCGTCCGGCATTCCCGGTCCCGGCGACCGGTCGGCCGGGGCGGCATCCGTACAGGTCAGGGCGGTGGCCGACCGGCCCTGCGGGCGCCGACTACCCTTCTGGGCATGGCTGCCTCCTTCGACCCCGCGACCGCCGCGCCCGCCCGCGGACGGACCGGACGGCCGGTCGGGACCGTCACCCGGGGCACCACCAACACCAACCGGCTGCGCCGGATGGACCGCTGGATCGCCCACACCCTGGGCCGGACGCTGCGCGCCGCCGAGCGGCCGCCGGTGGCGGTCGACCTCGGCTACGGCGCGGCGCCGTGGACGGCGGTGGAACTGGCCGGACGGCTGCGCACGGTGCGGCCCGACGTCCGGGTGGTCGGGATCGAGATCGAGCCGGAGCGGGTCGCGGCCGCGCTGCCCTACGCCGAGCCGCCGCTGCTCACCTTCCGGCGCGGCGGCTTCGAGGTGCCGCTGGACGGCGGCGGGCCGGCCCAGCTGATCCGGGCGGCCAACGTGCTGCGGCAGTACGACGAGTCGGCGGTGGCCGGGGTGTGGGAGCGGCTGTGCGCCCGGCTCACGCCGGACGGGCTGCTGGTCGAGGGCACCTGCGACGAGATCGGGCGGCGGCACGTCTGGGTCGCGCTGGGGCCGGAGGGGCCCCGGACGGTGACCTTCGCGGCCCGGCTGGGCGGCCTGGGCCAGCCCTCCGACCTGGCCGAACGGCTGCCGAAGGCACTGATCCACCACAACGTGCCGGGGCGTCCGGTGCACGCCTTCCTGACCGACTTCGACCGGGCCTGGGCGGCGGCCGCGCCGTACGGGGCGTTCGGGGCGCGACAGCGCTGGGTGGCGGCCTGCACCGCGCTGGCGGGCAGCTGGCCGCTGGTGGACGCGCGCGGGCGGTGGCGGCAGGGCGAGGTCACGCTGCCCTGGACGGCGCTCGCGCCGTAGCGGGCGGCTCAGGCCGGGCCGTCGAGCGGCTGCGGGCCCGGTGAGCGGAGGCGCCGCCGCACCGCCGTAGCGCCGTAGCGGACCAGGTCGACCGGGACATCGGCCCTGGCCGGAGCGGCGGAGCACCGTAAGATCATCTCCGCTTGGGGGTGCTCGAACGGTCGAGGACCGGCTGTGTGCGTGGGGGTCCAGGGATGACGACGGGCGGGCGGAACAACAAGGCGATCATCGCGGTGGGGGCCACGATCGTGTTGGCCTGTGGAGCCGTGGCCGGGATGGTGGCACTGGGCGCCTTCAAGCCCGATCGGGTGAACGCCACGTGCTCGCCCGCCGGAACGGACGACCCGAAGGACTACGCGGCGTTCTGCGCCGCGCTCAACCGCCCCGACCTGCCGACGCTGCTCGGCACTCCGGACGACCGGGTCTCGACCGCCGGACCGGGCCTCTTCAAGGAGGAGGGGAAGCAGGCCAGGGCGGAGGTGCGCCTCCAGGGCACCGTCGTCAGCCTCGCGGAGAGCCCCGTCTCGGCCTGGTCGATGCGTGACGGGACGTGGCCCGGCGCCACCCCGGTCACCGTCCTCGGCCACCCTGCGGCGACCAGCAAGGGTCAGACGATCACGCTGTTCGACCCGAACCGGAGGAGCAGCCAGGACAGCCCGACCTCGCGGAAGCTCGTCATCGCCGAGGACCCCAAGGACCCGGGCGGCCGGGCCTTCGAGGTCACGGCCTTCCGCCCGGACGGCAAGCAGGTCGAGGACGCGGTCGTGCAGCGGGTCGCCGAGGCCGTGATCCCGAACCTCCCGGGCTGGGTCGCGGTCCCGTAGGGCCGCACGTCGTCCGGTCGGACGGGCGGCGCGGGCCTCCCCTTCGACTTTCACTCGAACGAGTTATCGAATATCTCTGGCGCGTTGACGCCTCGTCACGCCACGATGGACCCACCTGGCGGCGACACCACACGCCGCCCGGCGCTCACCCTGCCCGGCCCCACCGCCGGGTATCAGCCCTCCGGCCCGAGCAGCTCCTCCCGGGCCCGTTCGAACACCCCGTACATCTCCGCCCCGAACAGCACGAACCGCACCTCCGCCAGCTCCGCACCCGCCAGCGCGTCACCGCCGCCCAGCACCTCGGCGACGGCGCCCAGCGCGATCCGGGCCGCGTCCGCCGGCGGCCAGCCGAAGATCCCGGCCGACACCGCCGGGAAGGCCACCGTGCGCGCGCCCAACCCGGCCGCCGTGCACAGCGACTCGCGATAGCAGGAGGCCAGCAGCCCAGCCCGCTCCTCGTACTCCTCCGCCAGGTACACCGGCCCGACGGTGTGCACCACCCAGCGGGCCGGCAGCCGGCCCGCCGTGGTCGCCACCGCCCGCCCGGTGGGCAGTCCCTTGCCCCAGTGCGAGGCCCGCAGCCGGCGGCACTCCTCCAGGATCTGCGGCCCGCCCTTGCGGTGGATCGCGCCGTCCACCCCGCCACCGCCCAGCAGGGACGAGTTGGCGGCGTTCACCACCGCGTCCACCCGCTGTTCCGTGATGTCACCCTCGACCAGGGTGATCCGCGTCACCATCACCTGCCCCCTTCCCCGGGCCCGCCCGACAGCCGCCGGACCGGGATCCGAGCCATTGTCCGAATCCGATCATCACGCCGCTACCGGCGTGGCAATAGCCACAACGGCGCCGGTCGGCCAGAGAAATCCCCGGAGATCACGTTATGGTCGCGAGAAGTTCCCCGAGGCGCGGTGCCAGGCGGGCACTGCGAACGGACGCCGACCGTTACGCAGTCGGGGAAAGGGAGGAACCACCGATGCCCGCAACGGGAGACGGGCGGGCACCTGGTGCCGCGGACCTGCCGGGCGCCCACGACGGCGCCCCCGTCGGCCATGCCCGTACCCGCCAGGCGACCACCGGTCCGGCCACGGCCACTCCCCCGATACCCCACCCCCGCTCGCAGCCGCTCCGGACCGCGCACGGCACCCGCCGTCCCTCTCACCCCGCCGGCACGGCGCCCACCCCGGCGGCCCCGGACGGTCCCGTCGACGGCAGCGCCGCGCCACTGCGGCTACTGGTCATCGAGGACGATGCCTCGGACGCCCAACTGATCAAGGCCGCGGTCGCCGACAGCGGCACCTCGATCGAGATCCACTGGGCCCGCGGCCTCGCACAGGCCACCCAACTGCTCGCCCAGTCCTCCCCCGCCGCCCGGCGCGGACGCAACCGCGGCGGCGAGTTCGGCTGCGTGCTGCTCGACCTCGCCTCCCCCGCCGCCCGGGCCGGCGGGGCCTCGGCCGGCCTGGAAGGCCTGCACGAACTGCTCCGCCGCGCCCCGCACCTGCCGGTGGTGGTGCTCACCGACGCCGCCGGGGCCGAACTCGGCGCCGCCGCCGTCGCCGCGGGCGCCCAGGACTTCCTGCTCAAGCACGAGACGGACGGCCCGCTGCTGGCCCGCGCCCTGCGCTACGCCGTCGAGCGCAAGCGCGCCGACGAATCCCAACGCCGCCTGGTCGAGGCCGAGTTGCGCGGCCAGGAGAACGCCCGGCTACAGCGCCACCTGCTCCCCACCCCGCTGCTGGACGGCGCCGGCCTCTCCTTCACCCGGCGCTACCGGCCCGGCCGCCGCCGCGCCCTGCTCGGCGGCGACTTCTACGACGCCGTGCGCACCGACGACGGCACCGTCCACGTCGTGATCGGCGACGTCTGCGGCCACGGCCCGGACGAGGCCGCGCTCGGCGTCGCCCTCCGGATAGCGTGGCGCACCCTGGTCTTCGCCGGCCTCACCGGCGAGGCCCTGCTCACCACCCTCCAGCACGTGCTGGAGCACGAACGGCGCAGCGACGAGATCTTCGCGACGCTCTGCATGCTCGTCATCGAGCCCAGCGGCAGCCGGAGCAGCGAGCCCGACGGAGGCCGGAGCAGCGGACCCGGCGTCGACCCGAGCACCGAACCCGGCGCGCTCGGCAGCCGCGAACGGGCCCGCCTCTACCTCGCCGGACACCCGGCGCCGATGCTGCTCGGCCGCGACCATGCCCCGGCCAGCCTGCCCGCCGATCTCGCCGGGCCCGCGCTCGGCCTGCTGCCGTGCCACGACGGGGCGGCCACCTGGCCCGCCCAAGAACTCGAACTCCAGCCCGGATGGCGGCTGTTGCTCTACACCGACGGGCTGATCGAGGGCCGGGTCGGGGCCGGGTCTCGCCGCCTCGGCCAGGACGGGCTCGCCGACCTGATCGCCGACCACCAGGCCGCCGGGCTCACCCGGGGGCGGCTGGTCGACAGCGCGATCGCCGAGGTCGAGGAGCTGAACGGCGGGGCGCTCACCGACGACGTCGCGGTGCTGCTGCTGGAACGGAATCCGGAGCAGCTGATCCTGGGCTGAGGCGGACGGACCGCAGCCCGGGTGGGGTGAACTCCCCTCCCGGGCTGCGGTGTTCCGCTCGGTTCACCAGGGGCCGTACGGGCCGGTGTTGCTCCGGCCGCCGTGGCCGCCGGTCAGGGCCCGGATCGCGGGGCGGACGTCCACCACGTAGACGATCGACGCCACCAGGCCGGCCAGGGTGCCGATGCTGCCGAGGAAGTTCGCCCCGAACAGCAGGTCCCAGCCGAAGCTGATGCCCAGGACGGCCAGCCAGAAGCCCTTGGTCTTCTTGTCCGCCGCCCGGTAGGCGTCCTCCCGGCGGGTGGCCGCGTCGACCAGCGCGAAGAACTTGTAGCCGAGGATGGCCACGGCCATCCACCAGAACGGGTTCAGGTAGGAAAAGGCCAGGATCTGGAACACTCCGGTCATCGCGATCTCCTACGTCTCTCGGCTTGCTGCGCCCCGGCCGCCGCCCATCCTGGCACGGCGGCCACCCGCACGGGGTGAACGTCCCGCCGCCGGTGGATGTGCCCCGGGCGACGGGCGGGTGCTCCGGGCGGCGGCGGGGTGAGGTCAGTCGGTGGCGTCGGGGGTGTTCTTCCGGGCCTTCGCGGGCTTCTTCGGGGCGGGGGTGGGAGCGGTGTTGTCCACGAGTTCGGCTTCGAGGGCCTGGGCGGGGTCGGCCTGGGGCCGGGCCTTGTCGACCACGACCTTGCCGCGCTCGGCCAGCTCGTCGTAGGTCTCCTTGGCGCGGACGGCCAGCTCCAGCGCGCGGGCCACCTGCTGCAGGGCGAAGCCCTGGGCCCGCTCCTGCAGGACCTTCAGGTCGGTGGGGAACGCGGTGACGGCCTCGGTGACCTTGGCCGGCGCGCCGGCCAGCAGCTCCTGCGCCTCGTGCAGCCTGGCGGTGGCCAACTCCTGCGCGCCTTGGCGGTCCGCCGCCAGCGCCTCGACCTTGCCCGGCACCTCGCGCAGCTTCTCGTACGCGAGGTCCCCGGCGCCGGCCAGGGCGTACAGCGGGGTCGGGTCGGTGAGGGTCTTCTTGATCTCGTCGGTGATCGGCATGCTTACCGGTCCTCCCGGTGGGTGTTCTGGGTGGCCGCGCCGTCGGTCGTCGGGGTGGAGGCCGAAGCGGCGTTCTCCTTGAGGAAGGCGTCGTAGACCGCGAGCAGCGCCTGCTTCTGCTGCTCGTTGATCAGCGGATCGGCCAGGATCGAGGCCCGTAGCTCCAGGCCCTCACCCCGCCGCTCCTCCAGGATCCCGGCCTGGACGTACAGCGTCTCCGCCGAGATCCGCAGCGCCTTCGCGATCTGCTGCAGGATCTCCGCGCTCGGTTTGCGCAACCCTCGCTCAATCTGGCTGAGGTACGGGTTGGACACACCGGCGGCCTCCGCCAGCTGGCGCAGCGAGTACTGCGCGTTGCGGCGCTGTTCGCGGATGTACTCGCCGAGGGAGCCGACGTTGAGGGAGGCCATGGGGGTAGCTTGCGGGATTGTGCTTGCAATTGCAAGCAGGGTGCTAGCGGGGGCTAGCGGGGGGGCCGCTGCGCGGGGCTGTTGTTGTGGGGGTGGGCTTTCGGGAGGGTGGGTGGTGCCGGGGGCGGTTCCGGGGGTGGGCGCTCCGGGGGCTGGGTGATTTTCCGACCGCCGACCCTCATAGCGCGGGGTGCTCGCCGTTGGCGGTCTGAAAATCACCCGTCAC
>NZ_JBHXEG010000118.1:0-21247 GCF_042724935.1 Kitasatospora sp. NPDC127060 | reverse complement strand
GCACCCCCCCCCCCCCCCGGGCAAATGCGCCCCCACCTCCATAGTACCCCCTCGGGGGTGCGGCGCCCGGGTCCGCCCCACCCCCGAGCCGGAGTCCCCTACTCTCACCTTGAAGCGCTCCTGCCGACACTCGGCTCGGAACTCGACGCGCGACACCGTTCGACCATCCGCGACAGCGCCTGACGGGCCCAATGCTGACTCAATACTGAGTTTGCTGACGATCCATCAGGGACGACCGGGGCCCCCACGGCGCCCGGGAGGTCATCGCCGGGTGCCACCGCGAGAACCGCCGGATTCCCGGGATGGCCCCCTCGCCGGCTGTCGAAGGACGGTCACCACCGGGGCCGCGCGGCCCGGAGAAGACAGCAACCATGCCGTCCGTCGCCCTCGCCGACGATCTTGCTTCAAGCCAGTTATTAGACCCGGGCCCTGCGGAACGCTCCCAGCCCCCTCTGCCGGAAAGAGCCCGCCGACCCGCCCCACCCCGGCACTAGGAAGTCCTGGGGTTCATTGGCTCTGTTGGCTGCGGTGGGCGGCGACGCGTACCCGGGTGCCGCAGCGGGTTGAGCAGTAGCGCTGCGGTGAGCGGCGTCCGGTGTCGATGAAGTAGCGGTGGCAGCCGGGTGCTGCACAGCGGCCCCAGGCGCAGTAGCCGCGTTCGCTGAGCCAGAGCGCAAGGGCGAGGGCGGCGGTGGACAACAGCCAGTGAGTCGACTGCGCGTCCGGGGAGGGTCGGGCGTGCAGCGACCAGGGGCGGTGCGGGAGCCGGACCAGCCGGGGTTGGGCGGGGTACTGGTCGAGCAGGGCGTTGATGGTGTCGGCGGCCTGGTCTGCGTCCTTGGTCTCCAGGATGGCTGCAATGATCGCGACGGCTTCGCGTATTTCCTGGATCGGAGTTTCGGTGAGCGGGACCGCGGGGCCGCCGTGCTGTTCCACCAGGTTCGTGAGGGCGGCCGCGGTGAGCCCGGTTCCGTCTTGGCCGGTGTTGACCAGGTCAACCAGGAAGTACAGGCCGCGCGGATTGTCGTCGCCGAAGCCCTGTTGCATGCGTGCCTCCCGCTGCGCGTCGAGTTCGACCTCATGGTAACGTCTAAATTGATTTTATTCGTTACATTGGGTGGTGTCGGCCCGTGGAAGGAGGTCGCCATGGCTGCGTCGCAGACGTCGGTGCTGGTCGTCGGGGGCGGGCCGGTCGGCTTGACGCTGTCCGCCCTGCTATCCCGGTACGGGGTGGACCACATGCTGGTTGAGACGCGCCGCACGACCTCGAGCCACCCCAAGGCCCGGGGCATCTCGGCCCGCTCGATGGAGATCTTCCGGCGCATCGGCCTGGAGGAGCAGGTTCGAGGGGCGGGCCTGCCGGCGGAGCAGGTCTACTTCTATCGTGGCCGCGACCTGGTCGATCCCGAGTTCGTCCGTACCGGTCTCGCTCGGCAACCCGACAACGACGACAGTGGTGAGCACACGCCGTCGCCAGGGCTCATCTGCTCCCAGGACGTGCTGGAGCCCGTGCTGCTGCGGCACGCCGTCGAGCTGGCCGGCCCGCGTGTCCGGTTCGGGACCCGCCTGGTCTCCTTCACGGACGACGGACAGGGCGTGCTGGCCGTCGTCGAGGACACAGCCATCGGCTCCCGGCGTCAGGTGCGGGCGGATTGGCTCGTCGGCTGCGACGGCGCGACAAGCACCTTGCGCAACGAGGCGGGGATCGCGATGGAGGGCCCCACCGGCTTGGGGCGCTACCTGAGCATCCGCTACGAGGCACCACTCGGCCAGGTCGTGGCCGACCGTGCCAGCGCCTCGTACTTCCTCACGACCCCCGGCCGCGGCGGGTTCATGGCCGTCGACAACGACCGCCACTGGATCTACCAGTACCCGCTCACCCCGGACGCCCCCGAACTGGACCCGTCCGACCACGGGCACCTGGCCGGGCTCATCAGAACAGCCACCGGAATTCCCGACCTGGACGTGACGGTCCGCGACACGATGACCTGGCGGATGGACGCCCAACTCGCCAACGCCTACCGCCGCTCACGCGTGCTGCTTGCGGGCGACGCCGCCCACACCATCCCGCCCACCGGCGGGCACGGCATGAACACCGGCATCGGCGACGCGGACAACCTCGCTTGGAAACTCGCGGCCGTCACAACCGGATACGCGGGCGACGCCCTGCTGGACAGCTACGAAGCCGAACGCCGTCCCATCGCCCGCCAGGTCATCGGCATCTCCACCGCCAACGCCCAGAGCCGGGCCGGCTACCGGATCGACGACGAACTCCTCCTGACTGCAACCTACCAATCGACTGCGGTCATCCCCGACCCCGACAGTGCGCCCAAGCAGACCGGACTCAGCCCGGACGGTTACCGCCCGGGCTGCCATCCGGGACAGCGCGCACCCCACGTCCGCCTCACCGGCGGCGATGTAGGTGCGACATCAACCCTCGACCTCGTCGGCCCCGGCTTCACCCTGCTCACCGCGACCGATAACCCGGCCTGGCGAAGGCGGGCCGAGACTGTGCAGCAGACCGGAATCCCACTGGTGTTCCAGGCCGTGAGCACCGTCGGCAGCCGGGAGGCCACGGGGCTTTGGGAACGTCTGGTCGGCACCGGCGGCGCCCCGGGCGCCGTCCTGGTACGCCCGGACGGGCACGTGGCCTGGCGTGGCACCGACCCGGAAGTAGACCTCCAGGCTGTCCTGCAGCGCATCCTCACCTCCTGACGCCGGGGGCTGCTGCTACGGGCCTCCTTCCCCGGAAGTTGTGCGCAGGCTCGGGCTGTACGCGGGTGGGGGTATGTGGAGCTGCTCGGTGGTGCAGTCGCCGAACCGGAGCACGTTTTCACGCCGGTACGGGTTGAGCACCCCGAGGTCGTTCGCGTGCAGGGGCCAGCCCTCGCGGGCCATCCCGGACAACGTACGAGTCATGTCGATGGTCGTGGAGAAGACCACGCTGGAGGCGAGGAGGTCGAGGAACTTGACCGCCTTGTCCTGCAGTTCCGGGTCGCGGCTGGCGAGCCAGCCGGCGTTGCCGAAGTGGAGCCACTTGGTGAACCCGTTGTAGGCCTCGGCTTTGTTCGTCGCCTTCTGGATCTGCTCCCGCAGCGCCGGGTCCGACAGGTACCGAAACAGGACGGCGGTGCGTACAGCGCGGCCGACCTCGCGGCAGGCCTGGTAGACCTGGTTCTTCCGGGACCGGTTGTTCAGGCGCCGAAGCAGCGTGACCGGGAGACGGTGCCCTGCTGCACGGAGAGAGCGGCCTGCATGAGGTCGGGCCAGTGACGGCGGATCAGCTCCCAGTCGATCGCGGTGCGCGGGTCGGTGGAGAACAGCTGGTCGATGTGCCGGTAGCGCACAGCCGGGGCGGGGCGGTGGAAGCTGAGGTCGTGGAAGTTGCGGATCCTGGGCAGCAGGTCGATCCCCAGGACGAACGCGAGCCCGAAGACCGGGAACGACTGGCCCTGTGTATCGGCATGGACCTGCTCTGGACGTGCTGCTGACTGGTTCTGCAGCAGGGAGTCAATCAGGTAGACGGCCTCCCAGACACCGCAGGGTACGAAGCGGGAGAAGAGCGCGACGCAGGTGTCGGCGACCAGGTGGTGGGCGATACCGCCGTAGCCTCCGTACCTGATCGAGGTCTCGGCCAGGAGGTTGTCGACGGCGGCGTCCATCATCGTGCCGTCCACCGCGGCCACCGATCCGTCGCCCCAGGCCCGCACCAGGTCCAGGTCGAGGTGGGCATCGACTACATCGGCGCTGGCGCGGGCCAGGTTCTTCGCGGTGCGGTGCCGTTTCGCGATCGCTGCCAGCTCGTGGGCGGTGACCGTGTTCATGTGGCAGGCGCCTGAGTGGCGCCGAGGCCGGAGCCGTAGGTGAACGCGGTGACCACATACCGCGCGAGCGGGTCCTTCTCGGGTCCGCCCCGGACAACGGCCCGAGGCGGTTCCACCAGCCGGTCCAGTGCGCCGCCCGCGCCAGGTGGTCAAGGATTCCCCGCGTCGGCAGCCTGCGGTCGAGCTCCGCCTCCAGCGCCGTGGCGAAGGCAGTGCGCTCGCGGCCCTGGCGCTGTTTGAGGGACGGCACCCCGGAGACCGGGTCGATCGTCAGGTCCGCATTGTCCGGATACCCGGCGTCCACGCGGCGTCGACCGCTGGGAGAACGTCCGTGACTCCCTCAGCACCGGCACCATCAACGACATCAGCAAGCGGATCGTCGGTGCCACAGGGCCTGGACCGCGACGAGCAGGACCGCCCTTTCACCGCGCACGGCTGGCGTGCCTCCGGCTCTGGTGCCGCCCGCGACGCCGGCGCCAGCGAAGAGAGCGCCCCCTACACGGCCGCTGGTCCCCCGGCCAGCCGCGCGGCCAAGGGGTACCACCGCGACCGCGGCGAACTCGCCGACCACCCCATGGCCAAAGTCGCCGCACAGCAGATGCACCAGACCCAGGAGGCCCACCCAGGCCGCGGCCCTGCTGATGCGCCGGACAGGCCATCCCCTGTCGCCTGACGCCATCGAAGCCCCTAGCGTCAGGAACCGTGAAGCATTGGACGTTCTGGCGCCCCGAAGCACCCCATATAGAGGCCCCCAAGGTCACTGACTCCGAACCCTGTCCGGGCACCGGCCTCGACCTCGACCTCGTCAAGATCGCCTACACCGCAGCAGCAGATCGGTTGTCAGAGCAACGGGACCGACTCGAAGGGCTCCGCACCCGGGCGGCGGGGCTGTTGAGCGTCGCCGCCCTGATCATCAGCTTCGCCGCCGGAATCGGCCTGCTCGACCCGAGCACCAGCAGCAGCTATGGCCTGCCCGCCTGGTGCCTCTGGCCTCTCTTCGGGGCGATGCTGTTCACCGGTACCTCCGCTTTCTGCGTCCTCCTGCCCACGAGAGATGGCGCATGGACGCACGGACCAGACGTGAGCACGCTCCTCAAGTCGGGTCAGGGCGATGCGGCGAAGGCCCTCTGTGAACAGACCAAGCAGATGATCGCGGCGTCAGAACCGCAGAAATACAACTCCAACCACCTGCAGTTCTGCCGGCAGTGGTACTGCAGAGGTGTGGGGGGCCTGGCCACCCTGGTCCTTCTGCTCGTGGCCGGCGTCACCTACCAACACATCCAGCATCCCGCCCCCTCACAGTTCGAGCCGAAGCTGGTATCCGACAGAGCGTGACGGCCCCGGCGCTGCCGCGCGTAAGCGTTCAGCCGTGCTCGAGAATGCGCTCTCCCGACAGGGTCCCCGCCCAGCACCGCCGCCGAGCCCGTGACACCCCTTGCATCTCCGCACGCCCCGCCCGGCACCGTTCCGGGCCGGGAGTCGGCGTTCCCGACCATCGTCACCTACCCGACGACTCCAGCGAGGCGCAGTCGGCAGCGGGGTGCGTCTCATCACTGAAGGCGTCGATCACCATATCGGGAGCTGAGGAACATACTGATGGCATCGCGTATTGGGTCGTCGTGAGTTGCCCAGGCGGGCGGTGCGGGAACGAGGACTCTGCAGTCCCAGGTAGTCGGAGACGACTCAGCCGCGCAGATGGGCCAGAAGTCTGTCGCTCGCCGGGTAAGGGCGTTCTACGGGGAGGAGTTGGTGGGCGGCGTCCAGAGCTCCGTCCCTGACGTGGGCATGGATCGTATGCGCGAGCGTGGTGACGTCGCTGATCGAGACGATCCACTCCTCCGCGTAGCGCTCGGCGGCTTCGCCGGCGAGGCCGAGTTGCAGAGAGCGGTGAGCAAGCGGCTGTAGGTGCAGGTCGCGTTCGGGGTCCCATTGCACTCGGGCCGGGGCTCGCTTGAGCTGGCGTTTCCAGGTGGCACGGTCGGGATGCAGCCCGTGCTCGTAGTGGGCCAGGCAGGCGTTCTCCAAGGCCCATTCGAAGCCCTCTCGGGTGATTTCGAGCGCGAGGACGGTCTCCTGGCCTTCCTTGGCAGCCCATCCGCAGCGATACATCATCCAAAGGAACGACGACTTGATCCACGTCATTCGGTCCCGCTGCCAGGTCGCGGGAAAGCGGCCGTCGAGTGCGGCGGGCAGGCCGATCTCCGGTGCGTATGCCTGGTAGACCGTCACGGTGGCGGCCGTATGGAGGGCGCGGATCTGATGCTTGGGTTCTGGCACGGTGACCAGAGTCGATGTTGGGTGCGCTTCGCGCCATCGAATTACCAGGTGGGATGAGAATGGTCGAGCGCTGAGTGAGGTCAGGCTTTTCGGGCTTGGCGTCGGTGGGAGACATAGGTGGCCCAGGTAGCGCCGGCCTGGATGGCGTGGTCTTCGGTGCACTCGGAGGTGTAGCCCAGGGCCTGGGCGGCGACGGCGGGTGCGACTCACCCTCGAAATCGTCAGACGCAGCGACCACGCGTCCGGCTTCGTGGTGCTGCCCACGCGCTGGGTGGTGGAGTGCACGCTGAGCTGGCTGATGTGCTCGCGGCGCCTGGTCCGCGACTACGAGACGCTGCCCGCCTGCATGAGCAGCCTCGCTGGAACTGAGTTGTCGAACTTCATTCAGGGCGAGCGCGTCCTCCATGGCGACTACTACGTCCTGCAGATCACGGCCTGACCGCCCTTCGCCACGCTGACCCCTGAGGCCGTCCAACCCGGAGGGTCTCAGGGGCCAGACCGTCCCGATCACACCGGAGCTGCACATGAGCTACTGGAACTGGCTCACGAACAATGCCCTTCACTACCATCTGCTGTTTATCGAGGGCCTCACTGCGGAGCAGGCCGCTAGCGTCTTTGGAGAGGACTGCACACAGCTTGCCGCCATGGACCGCCAGGCCGCGACACATCTTGCTCTCACCCAGAGGGAACTGGCGCCGCTGCGCTTCGCGACCGTCGGCTCGTGGCTGATCTGCCTGGAGGGGCACAGTCAACTCGGCTCCGACCTCGGCCTGCTGCACCGAATCTCCCACGGACACGAGGTGATCGCCGTCTCCAGCAACGCCAACGCTTTCGGGAGCTTCACCTACCTCGCTGACGGCAGCACCGTGGTGCAGTTCGAAGAAGTCGCACCACACCGACGATCCGGCGGTGACCCCGACCGGCTGTTGGCCGCCATGCACGAGATCGGGACGCTCGACCCCGCCGCCGGACACGACACTAGCCCGCGAGAGGCTGCGCTTGAACTGGCGTCCCGTCTGTCCGGTGTTCGCCTGGACGAACAGACAGCCACTCAGGAGCTCCCGACCGCGGTGTGCCGCCGCCTGCCTGTCGTGCCGCCCACTCAGCCGTCCTTGAGCACCCGTGAGGGTCTGGGGCGCCCTCTCGGTACTCTCGTCCCCGCGTCCGTGCCCGTGCCCGTGCCCGTGCCCGTGCCCGTGCCGCAGAGCGTCGGGCGCGTCCTCAGCTCCGATTCCGAACCTGAGCGTTAGCCTCCGCCTTTCAGTTGGGTTCGACTGAACTGAGTTGATCACGCTGGTGCGGTGTTGCTGGCTGTGTGGGGTCGCGGGGCACGCCGAGGGCCCGGCGCGGTGGCCGGTGTCTCCAAGGTCTGGGCTTTACCCCGGTTTGTGGACACTCCGGCGGCGTCGGAGAGGAAGACGTGCAGCGGGGCCGGCTGTTCGGGCTGGTCGGTCACCGGTCGCCGCCGGCGGCGCGTAGTCGGGCGAAGGCGTCGGCGGCCGGGGTCCAGTGCTGACCGCTGATCGGCGTGGCGAGGGAGTCCATGGCCTCGGTGCTGGTGCGCAGTCAGGCGATGGCGGTAGGTGGCGGCGACCTCGGCGACGGCGGCGAAGTCGCCGATCGGGGAGGAGTCGAGGGCGGCGGCCAGGGCCTGCTCGAACTGCTCGCGGTCGCCGGGCAGGCCGTAGTGGGACAGGGCGGTGCGCAGCTCGTGCAGGGTGGCCGGCCGGGCCGGGGCCGGGCTCTCGTGGTCGGGCTGGGTGGTCACCTGGTCCTCCTCGGTGGAGGCCGCCGGGACGCGGGCCCAGGTTCGACGGTAGCGGTCGGCGGGTGGGTGGTGGAGCGGTCCTTGTCACGCGGCTCCGCTGAGGTCATCGGCGGGCGGGCCGGGCGCAGCGGGATCGCCCTGGTTCGGGTGGCTCGGACGATGGCGAGAGCGTCCTGGTGGCGCTCGCGCTGCTGCTGGGCACGGGTTTCGGCGGCGGTGCTCGCCCCTACGACCCGGTCCTCTCCGATACCGCGAGCCCGATCAAGGAGAAGGCCAGCGGCCGATTCATCTGTTCAGGCCAGCTGCTTGATGACGGCCCGTCCGGCGCGCAGTAGCGCCTCGTCGTAGTCGATGGCGTCGAAGATGCCGCAGCTGCGGCGGGTGAGGGCGAGTTCGGCGCGGACCCGGGGCAGGGTGGGTGTGGCGGCGGGGCCCATCCGCTGCAGGCACTCCAGCGTGTTCAGGACAACGCCCGTTGCTGGGACGGCAGTTGAGAGGGATCGACCACTCTACCGACGGACGGTCAACATCGAGGACCTGGACCCGGTCGGCCGCCGATGCCCGGTGAAGTCCAAGGGAGCCCAGCCGAAGGTCCGCCGGCGCGGCGCGACCCGTGCCGACTACGGGTCAACCGACCCAATGTGGCCGGTCGATCAGACAGAATGTCGGTTTGACCGGCCGTTTTGGTGTTGGTGAACGCTGCCCCTCACTGGTCCGTGAGGAGCGATCCAACCCGTAGCCATCGCAATCGCGCGCGCCGTCACTGGGCGCCGAAGGATCCGGTAGACGCCCTCCCGGTGGCAGCCCGGCAACACCTCCTGGACTACGGCCGTGCTCCGATTGCGGCGGAGCCGGCCCCAGCCGACAGGCTGGCCATGTCCCGGGAACGTCCCCAAGGCGTCCCGGAACCCCCGTCGGCCAGAAAGGCCGTCATGTCACGGTCTGCTCCACCTCCGCCTGCACCGTAGGTCGCCCCGGCTCGCTCCGGACGACGGTAGGCGAGAGCCGGACGGAGTAACGGGGGCTGGGCTCAGCGACCGGGTAACGGCCGTATGACGGGATTTCCAAGGGCGGTAAAAATCTTCACTGGGAAAGGGTGTGCTTTTCGGACATTCCTTACCCGATCAACCACATCTGAGAAGGCGTCACGCCGACGGAAATTGCGGACCGCTCCACCCGTCGAGTAGATGTTCCCCTCGGCATGCCCGTCCTGGCAGATCCGTCCCGGCATGCCCGTCACGACCCCAGGGGGACCTTCCACATGCGCAACTCGCGCAGACGCGCGCTCTACGCGCCCTTCACCATCGCCGCCGTCGTCCTCGGGGCGACCGCCGTCCCGGCGCACGCGGACGACCTGAAGCTCACCTTCTCCGGATTCTCGAACTCCACCGTCCAGATCCCGACCAAGCCTGCGCAGCCGGGTCGGGGCAGTGAGAACCTGCACATCGAGATCGGCCGGATCGGCTCGGGCACCGCGCACGACGTGAAGGTCGTGTTCGACACCACCGATCTGGCCGGCGTCGCGGACCTGACCGTTCCCGGTTGCGCGACCGCGGGCAAGACCATCACCTGCGACCAGCGCGAGCTGAACTTCGACCGGATCAACCTCCTCTACAACCCGTGGCTCAGTGCTGTCCAAGGGGCGACCCCGGGCAGCCACGGAGTGCTGCACCTGAAGCTGACGGCGTCCAACGCGCAGAGCGCGAGCCGGGACGTCCGGGTCGACGTCGGCGGGCCGGACTTCAAGGCCAAGCCCCTCGCCGACCAGAACAACGTCAAGCCCGGCACCGTACTGACGCCGTCGGTGGAGTTCGCCAACGTCGGTGACCTGCCGGCCGGCAAGGTCGTGGTGGCCGTCGACGCCATCTCCGGCATCGACTTCAAGCAGCGCCCGTCGAACTGCGAGTTCGCCTCCGAGCCGGAGGGCGGCTGGGGCGACAAGACCTGGCCCGGTGACTCCGTCGCGATCTGCACCGTGGACACCACGGTCGCGCCCGGTCAGGTGGTCGCCCTGGACACGCTGCAGCTCGGCATCACCGAGAGCGCCTGGTACACCTTCGCGGACATCACGGTGTCCCCGACCGAGGACGCCCAGTTCTCCGAGATCTCGGACTGGCGCAAGCGGCTCACCTTCCAGCACGGCACCGGCCCGGCCCTGACCGTGAAGCCGGCCAACGACCCCGGCCTGCTCAGCGCCCCCCGCACGAGCTACGACAACCGCGTCGAGCAGAACGTGCTGGCCACGAACACCGCCGACTTCTCCGCGCTGGGCTCCTGGAAGCCCAACGGCGACAAGCAGGGCACGCTGTCGGTCGGCTTCCGCAACAGCGGCCCGGCCTCGATCTTCTACCGCAGCGGCGACGCGGTCGTGACCGTCCAGGCCGCGATCCCCGCCGGCGTCACCGTGACCAAGGTGCCGGACGGCTGCCGACCCAAGACCTGGGAGAACGGCAAGCAGGTCGCCCACCCGGACAAGTACCTGTGCGAGTCCCCGATCTGGGTGGCGAGCGGGCTGGAGAAGGTGTTCCCGTTCGGGCTGTCGCTCGATGCCGGCACCACGGCGCCGACCGTCCAGGTGACGCTCCAGGACCAGGACAGCCTGTACGGCACCGGCGCCACGATCGCCAAGCTGTCCTTCGAACCGGACCCGTCGCACGAGTCGGTCTCGGTCCAGCTGGGCACCAAGGCGAGCGGCTCGATCCCCGGCCCCGTCCCGACCTCGGAGCCCTCGCAGGGCCCGACGCCGAGCAGCCGCCCGACCTCCGCGCCGCCGATCGCTCGGCCGACCGCCACGCCCTCGACGCCGGGCCAGGCCCCGAGCACGACGGCCTCGGCCGCGGGCACCGCCTCCCCCAGCGCCCACGCGCCGAGCGGAGACCTCGCCCACACCGGTAGCGACGGCACGCTCCTGATCGCGGGCACCGGCGCGGCGGCCATCGCCGTCGGCGGCGCGCTGTTCGTGGTCGCACGCCGCCGCAAGGCCGCGACCCACCGCTGAGACCCGACGAGGGCGGGGACCGAGTACCGGTCCCCGCCCTCATGCGCGTTCGGCGCCGCCCGGACAGCTTCACCGGCGGCCCGAAGGGTCACAGCCAGTGCCCTCCCGCCGGGCAGGACCGCGCGGGAAATGATCTCCGAAGTCGCGGGAACGATCACCTCGCGGAACGGATGTCACTGCAGGTCAACGGATTGTGTCGGTGGGCCACCACGTGCTGGAGACGGTGTTCTGGGACGTCGGCACCGCCCGTCTGCTGCCCCGCCTACTCAGGGGCCGCACCCGAGGCCCGGTGTTCGTCACCCACCGCCGTCCCGGCCCCAGCAAGGTGCTCTCCGCCCGGGACCTCTGCCCGGACACCGGCCTGGCCCGCCTCTCCTCCGGCCAGGCCCGCGCACTGCTCGACCAGCACACTGCCCTCGCCGGGCCGGGCACCGGCTGGGACCTGCACGAGTACCGCCGCTCCTCCCTGACCCACCTCGGCGAAGCCGGGGCCAGCGAGCTGATGCTGATGGCCAAGTCCCGGCACAAGAAGGTCGCGAACGTCCGCCGATACTTCAAGCCCTCCGCCGAGGCCATCGCCGAGGTGACCACCCTGCTCGCACCCGGCGACAGCCGGCGCTGAACTGGCCCGGTGTGCGGCCTGTCGGGTCTGGGCAGGTTAGGCAGATGCGAGGAGCTGACTCTGCGCTGCGGGCTCATCTGGGGGGCTGATGCACGAGATCGGTCTGTACTACCCGTACTTCCATGTACGTGACGACGCGTGGCTGAAGCTGGCTGCGTTGTACCTGCCGCAGGTCGCCCGCATCCGCCCGCCGGATTACCCCGTCCATGACTCGCCAACTGCTGCGACCCTGCGCGATGGTCTGGACTTTCTCCTAGACGTCGATCCCGGGCCGCAAGCAAGAACAGTCGCAAGGGAGTTCGAGGCGCTGCTGGACCGCGAGGAACGTAGGATGCGCCGGCGGTACCAGCTTCCTGAGGATCTTCGGGACCGTGGGTTCGGAGAGGAGATAGACAACCCGCGCTACCAGGACGAGAGGCGCTTCGCCTGGATCCACAGATCACAGCTTGGTATGGAGCACCCCAGTTTTCGGAACGGGATCATCGGGCGACTGATCGAACTCGGACTGGCCACGGATACACGGTTTGACCCTCTGACAGGTACTAGGGACGACGGCCAGTGGGTGGGTATGCATCCCCGCCTCGTCGCGACCTACTCATGCGCCTTGGCGGCCCGGATCGCCGAGGCCAACGCGCTGACTCCCGTCACGGACGACCCCAGGTTGTTTGTCGCACCCCACTACGCGACGGTCGACGAGTGGGGAGCGGAACTCCTGGAGGGAGTACGCCCGACCCCTGGTCCCGCTGGCAGTCCGGCAGCCAGCCTCTACGCCTGTGTGACGCTTCAGGCAGTACTCCCGGACGACATCAGCAACGTGCCGGCCGAAGACATCGTCCGCGCTCGACAAGCCCTGACTGACGAGTTCGACGCGTTCCGCGCGCACCTGGAAGCACTGGGTGAAGAATTCGCCAGCCTCGGTGGCATCGAAGACCCGAGGATCTTGCGGGCGCGAGTGCAAGCCATGGTTGACCGCGACCTAACGGGGCCCATGCGGGAACTCGAACGCGGCCTACGAGCACTGCGCATGGCCCCCATCCGCTCTGTGTTCGGCCTGAAGTCACTGGAACTGCCCGCCGTCGCGGCCCTATCCGCACACGCACTGAGCATCTCCCCCGTCGTGGGGGCAAGCAGCATGATCGCCGTTCAACTGCTGGCCTCCACTAGGACCACGCGACAGGCCGCAATCACAGAACGGACCAGCGCCGCTGGCTACCTGTTGTGCCTCCGGGGAGAGCTTGATCCGGTGGGCGCTGGTGCCCGCGCCCGGCGAGCACTGGTCCGCGGAGTTCGGCGTTGGTCACCCTGGTGATCCCGTGCAGAACCGCGTGGACCAGTCCGTGAAGCCATCATCGCCGCGCCCGGAGAGTCGTCTTCCAGACTGAGGAGGGCGAGACACTCACCACTCACCGGCGGTGCACGGGTCGCGCAGGGGCCTCAGACCTCCGGGCAGCTCCGGCAGCTGGAAGGAGTACCGGCCCAGCATGTTGACATGGTGGCACACGAACGGCGAGAGACGGGCGACGTCCTCGTCCCGGAGGTCGAAGCCGTCGGCCCGCAGGCGCGCCAGGGCGGCGTCCATGTAGCGGCCGCCAGCTCGTCGCGGGTCGCCACCGCCTCGATCTCCTCCCACATCGCCGCTAGGTTGGCCACCTTCGGCTCGGTGACCTCCCCGATGTCGGTGTCGACCTCAGCAGCACTTTCGGCCGGTGGAGTCGGGTGGTGATCGGACAGTCAAGGGCAGGGGCCGAACGGGTTCGGCGCGGAGCTCACTCGGGGCCGGGCCGGCTGGGGTGGCCACCTGGGTGAGGAGCTCGAAGAGGCGGTCGAGGGCGCTCTGCCCGTCGTCGACGGCGGCGCGTTCCTCTTCGGTGAGCGGAATGCTTACGAGCATGCGCTGCAAGTTGGCCTTGGCTTCGACGAGTTGGGCTTTCGTCGAAGCCTTGGGGGTGTAGAAGTCGCAGCGGGCGCAGGCCATGCGGTGCCGGCACTGTTCGAGGAACGAGTAGGAGCTCAGCCCGTGGCCGGGATCGTAGTACTGCCATGGTTCACCGGTGGCCGCGGCCCCGGAGGCGACGGCGTCGCGGTCGACGAGGACCTCGATGGTGCGGACGTTGCGGGCGGAGTATCCGCCGGCGGAGCTTGGCCTGGCGGACCAGAGCGGTCAGCGGGGTGTCGGCGGGCAGGTCGGAGAGCCGGAACCGCACCGGCTCCGGCTCCTTCGCGGGCCACTCCGCCAGCAGCCGGCACTCGGGCAGTTCCACGCCGTCGGTCGCGTCGCGGATCTCGCGGCCGGCGGGGCGGATCCGCAGGGCGACGAAACGCTGGCAGTTGAGGCGGCCGGGCTCTCTAGGCCGTTGCCCGCCGGACACGGTAGTTCCAGCGGGCGAGTGACCTGACGACGGCTTCGGCACCGATGGGGTTGGCGCTGTGGACGAAGACGGCTCCGATCTGAAAGGGCTGTCCGTTGAAGGCGGCTTCTTCCATGAGGGTCACCACCGGCATGATGGTGTCGTCGCCGCCGAGATCGTGGTCGAGCCACAGCTCGTCGATGAAGCCGTTGCGGTGCTCTTCCAGAAGCTGGATACCTTCACGGCTGGTGCGGGCGATCCGCGTGGCCTGGGGAAGGGGGCGGAGGTCGTCTATGCCGAGGACGACGGGCATCGGCGAGGTGGGGGCTTCTTTCACTGGGTGATTGTCACAGGAGGCGGGCGGGATGACCACGGAGTATTGAGGCTCTGCGGTGCACGCGGTGTCCGCGTACTCGTGGAAGTGGAAGTACCCCGGCAGTTGGCCAGGCCGTGCTTCACGTGGCCGCGCTCCGCTCTAGCGGGAGACCTCAACGGACCGGGCGGGCCCCACGGGGCATCACGCCCCTGGCGCTCGAACGGCCCGGCGGCAATCCCTGGCTCCCACCAGCCGCTGGCAAGGGATCAGGGCATCACCGGCCCCACCCCGCAGGCTCGTGTGGATCTCCCGCGCGCTTCCCGGCTGCGACGCGCTTTGGGAGCAAGGTGGCTTCGGTGGCGCCGGCGCCGTAGAACACGCCGACGTGCAGGCTGACCGCCTCCAGACCCTCGGCGGTGAAGGCCGGTTCCCCCTTGGCGCGCATCGCGCCGACGTGCCGCTCCAGCTACGGGCTCCGCCGGACGGCCCGAACGCGGCGCCGTCCTCGGTGGACGGGCGGGCGACGTGGTCGCCGCCGCCTCCGGGTCGGGCGTTCGTGGTCAGCGGGGCCGCGGGGCGAGTTCGAGGGCGGTGAGCCAGCGGTCGAGTGCGTCGACGGCGTCCTCGTCGACCGCGCCGCCGATCCATGCCTGCGCCCGTTCCCAGGCGGGCTGGGCGTCCGCCAGCGCCTGGAGGCCGGCGTCGGTCACGACGACACGGGTCGTTCGCCCGGTCGCCGAGGTCTCTGCGGCACGGACGTATCCGAGTTGGGCGAGCAGGTCAAGGTTCCGGCTGATCGTGGAGCGTTCGATGCCGAGCCAGCCGGCGATCTCCGACGGGCGGACGGGCTCGCCGCAGGCGGCCATCTCGGAGAGCACTTCGACCTGCGGCAGGGTGAGTCCCGACTCCCGCAACTCCGCCTCGAAGCGCCGCGAGACGAGCCGGTGCAACCTCGCGATGCGCCTGCCGAGACACCGGTCCGCCATCCACACGGCTTGCCGCTTCGCTTCTTCCGACCCATGGTGTTGCATATGCACCTCCTCGTGTAGTGTAGCCGACGAGCTAGATGTTGCAGGTACACCACATGGAGGAATCGTGTCCCACTTCGACGAGTTCTTGAAGCGCAACCAGGTTTTCGCGGCGAACGTCGACCTCGCCCGGTTGGCGATGCCGGAATCGATGCCGGAGCGGCTGCCGCTGGTGCTGGTCTGTGCCGATCCGCGAGTCGAGCCGGCGGGCTTCCTCGGGATCGGCACCGGGGACGCGGGGGTGCTGCGGAACACGGGCGGACGGGTGGACGGCCGGGTGATCGAGGACATCGCGTATCTGGCGGTGCGGCTCGGGGTCAGGATGGACGTCGCGATCGTGCATCACACGCAGTGCGGCACCGGCCTGCTCGCCGACCCGGCGTTCCGCCGCTCCTTCGCGGATCGCATCGGAGGCGACGACGCCGTGCTCGCCGAGCGCGCGGTCACGGACCCGGCCGCGACGGTGCGGCGCGACGTCGAGAAGCTCCTCGCCGACCCGCTGATGACCGACGAGGTCCTCGCGTCCGTGTCGGGATACGTGCTGCGGCTGGAGACCGGGCTCGTCGAGACCATCGTCGAACACGTCGTCGAGACCGCCGCCGAGCCCGTCGCGCCGGCCAGCAGGTAGCCGAGCGGGAGGCGAGCTCCTACGGGTCAGTCGAGCACCGTCGCCGCCTGCCAGGCGCCCGGGCGCAGGCCCGTCGCGTTCAGGAAGAAGAGCGAGAAGTTCGACGGGTCCGGGAACCCGAGTTCGCTCGCACACCGCGCCGCGGTGACGCGTTCGTGGGCCAGCAGGCGCTTCGCCTCGAGCACGATCCGTTCCACGATGTACGCCTTCGCGGTGAGCCCGGTGACCTGCTGCACTGCCCGGGTCAGGGTGCGCGGGGCGAACCCGAGCGCGGCCGCGTAGTAACCGGCGTCGTGGTGCGTCCGGAAATGCTCCTCGACGCTCGATCGGAACAGTTGGAACGTCGGGTTCGCCGAGCGAGCCTCGCGATGCGGGGGCTCGACGCGGGTGATCAGCGCGGACAGCAGGATCGCGGGCAGCTCCGTCGACGGGTCCCCGGCCAGGGCGGCCGCCTCCAGGACAAGGTGCCTGCGCGCCGCGTCGGCGAACGGCCAGGCCTCGGCCGGCACCAGCCACCGGGCGACGAGATCGGGAGAGGCGACCAGCTCGCGAGTGCGGTGCGTTACCGGCGCGGTCGGGACGAAGAGCACCAGGTGTCCCGCGACGCGGGTGATGTCGTCCCAGCGGTGCACTGCGCCCGGCGGGATCCACACCGCGGTCCGCGCCGAGAGCCGGTGGGAGACGAAGTCGACCGTGACCTCGCCGTCCCCTTCGTCGACGAGAGCGAGGACGTGGAAGTCGGCTCGCTGCGTGCCGCGGTCGTTGATGTCCCGGAGCCAATGGAACGTCATCACCTCCACTGACGAGGCCCCGTGGTCGACGGGCTGATAGGTCATGTGCCGGATCGTTGCCACGAGTCCAGTTTTCACCATCGGCCGTCCAGTCGTGCCGATGTCCCGTTCCGCACTCGGCGGTCCAATGGAACCAAGGCAGAACCAGCCGCAGGACGAGACCGAAGGATCCCCTCATGACCAGCACGCAGCACCTTTCCCTGCCCGCGTACGACCATCACAGGGGCACGGGCCCGACCCTGGTCTTCCTGCACTACTGGGGCGGGTCCGCCCGCACCTGGGACCTGGTCGTGGACCGTCTGCCGGGCCGCGACACGCTCGCGGTCGACTTCCGC
The DNA here is from genome assembly GCF_042724935.1 of Kitasatospora sp. NPDC127060. Lineage (NCBI taxonomy): Bacteria > Bacillati > Actinomycetota > Actinomycetes > Kitasatosporales > Streptomycetaceae > Kitasatospora > Kitasatospora sp. NPDC127060. Next base: position 4,312 of record NZ_JBHXEG010000118.1, on the reverse strand, counting down.
GGGTGGAGCCGTTCGAACACGCTCCCCGGGCCCTACACCCTCCGCCAACTCGCCGATGACACCGTCGCCGTCCTCGCCGACGCCGGAATCGACGACTACGTCCTGGTCGGGCACTCCATGGGCGGCAAGGTGGCGCAACTCGTCGCCGCGACCCGACCCGCCCGCCTGCGGGGGGGTGGTCCTCGTCGGATCCGGACCGGCCAGGCCGGCCGCGGAGATCACCGCCGAGTACCGCGAGTTCCTCTCCCACGCCTACGACACCGAAGAGTCCGTCGCCGGCGCGAGGGACACCGTCCTGACCGCCACCGACCTGCCGGCGCGAGTCAAGACTCAGATCGGCGCGGACTCCCGGGCCGGCGCCGAGGCGGCGCGCACGGAATGGCCGCTGCACGGCATCGCCGAGGACATCACCGAACACGCCCGCATGATCAGCGTCCCCGTCCTCGTCGTCGCCGGCGAGTACGACCGCGTCGAACCCGCCGACGTGCTGCGCCGCAACCTCCTTCCCTACCTCTCCGGAGCGCAGTTCGCGGTGATCGCGAACACCGGGCACCTCATCCCGCTCGAAGCCCCCGACGAACTCGTCGACGCGATCACCGTGTTCGCACCGGCCTCCTGACCCGCGACCCGCCCCGAAACGGTTCCGCAGCAAAGAAGTCGCACACCGCACCAGTCCCAGCCGCACCGATGGCAACCGGACATCCCCGGCAGGGCGGTGCCGTACGCAGCACCTCCCCGCGGACAGCACTTCCTCCGCCGAGTACGGCTCCCGCCCGTCCGGGAGGGCTCCGGCCGTGGCCTGGGTGGGGCCCCGGGCGGCGAGGATGCGGGCCATCCGGTCGAGCGCCGAGGGGCCGCCACGGTCAGGCCGGTGCGGCGAGCCGCAGTTCGACGTCGGCCACGCCGGGCACGGAGCGCACCAGGCGCTCCAACAGGGGCGCGGAGACGGTGTCCGGGAGTTCGCCGGTCAGGGTGATCCGGCCGTTCTCGGAGCGGACGTCGGTGTCCACTGCGGCGCTCGGGCCGAGGGTGGCGGCCAGTTCGAAGCGGACCCGGTCGGCAAGTTCGCGGTCGTCGCCGAGGTAGACCTTCAACAGGTCGCCCCGGCTGACGATGCCGACCAGGTAGTCCTCCTCGTCGACCACCGGGAGCCGCTTGAGGTGGCCGCGGGCCATCGCCCGGGCGGCCTCGTTGAGCGGGCTGCCGGGGTGCACGGTGACCGCCGGGACGGACATCATCCGCCCGGCCGTCAGCGCGTCGGCGCGCTCGCCGTCGCGGTCCCGGGCGGTGAGCAGGTCGGCCTCGGAGACCACCCCGATCACCCGGCCGTCGCCGGTCAGCACGGGGAGGGCGCTGACCTGCCAGCGCTGCAGGGTCTCCGCGATCTCGCGGAAGTCCGCGTCGCGGCCCACAGCCACCACGGCATGGGTCATGACGTCGGCGACGGTGCTCGGTGCGCTGCTCATCGTGGCCTCCTACGACGTCGCGCGGTAGGCGCGGGGGTGTTCCAGAGCCCGGTCGGTGTCGTCCTCGGTCCAGTCGAGGGCGGTGTGGACGGCGACCACGCCGTCCACGGCGCGGCAGAGCTGTTCGGTGATCGGGACGAGGCTGCGCCGGGGCAACCGCCCCTTCAGCGTGACCACGCCCTCGTGCACGGCGACCTGGACGTCACCGGGGGCGAGCCAGAGGGTCTGACCGAGCACGTCGTGGTTGATCTCGTCCCGGATGGCCGCGTCGTGCCGCAGGAAGACCTGCAGCAGGTCCCGGCGGCTGACGATGCCGACCACCCGGCCGACCTCGTCCACCACGGGAAGCCGCTTGACCCTGTGCTTGCCCATGGCGCGAGCGGCCTCGGGCACCGACCAGCCCGGGCGGGCGGTGACGGCAGGGCTGGTCATCAGCCCGCCGGCGGTCTCGGCCTCGGCCCGGGCACGTTCCCCGGCGTCCAGCCAACGGCCCGGGAAGCGGCCCTCCGGGTCCGGCAGCACGGCCGCCTTCCGGAGCAGGTCGGCCTCGGACACCATGCCGAGCGGGCGCCCCTGGTCGTCGACCACCGGGATCGCGGTGATGTCGTTGCGGTGGAACAGCGCCGCAACCTCCTTGAACGGCGTGTCGGGCCGGGCGGTGACGACCTCACGGGTCATCACGTCGTTGACGCTGCGGTGCTGCATCGTCCTCACTCCTCCTCGGGTGGTCCCGCCCTCACTCTCCGCCCGCCGGACGCCGACGGACAGGGCCGGACGGTCCCCGCCGACAGGGCCGGACCGGCCCAGGACAGCGCGGTCGGTCGGCAGGACGATGGGAGGGACCTCGCACACCGCTGGAGGCGGCCATGACGACGGACCCCACGACGAGCGGCACCACCGACGCCGGCGCATCCCGACCGCAACCGCGACCAGGCCTGCTGACCTTCCTGGGCGGCGTGGGCACCGTCACCGGCAGCAAGTTCCTGGTCGAGACCGACCACGCCCGTCTGATGATCGACTGCGGCCTGTTCCAGGGCCTCGCCGAACTGCGCCGCCGCAACCGCCGCCCACTGCCACTCGACCCCGCCGACATCCAGGCCGTCGTGCTCACCCACGCCCACCTGGACCACTGCGGCTACCTGCCCCGGCTCGTGCGCGACGGCTTCCGCGGGCCGGTGCTCACCACCCCCGACACCGCCCGGATCGCCGAGCTGATCCTGCGCGACAGCGCCCACCTGCAACGGGAGGAGGCGGACCACGCCAACGAGCACGGCTGGTCCAAACACCGCCCCGCCCAGCCGCTCTACGACGAGAAGGACGTCGAGAACGCGCTGCGGATGTTCGACCCCGTCCCGCTGGACACCGACATCGAGATCACCGCCGGCATCCTGCTCCGGCTGCACCGCGCCGGGCACATCCTCGGCTCCGCCTGGGCCCACCTCACCCTGGAGGACGGCCACACCCTGGCCGCCAGCGGCGACCTCGGCCGCCCCGTCCACCCCCTGCTGCGCCCGCCCGAGCCGTTCACCGGCGCCGACGTGCTCCTCATGGAGTCCACGTACGGCAACCGCCACCATGAGGAGACCGCCGCCCGCGAGTGGTTCACCCGGGCACTGGAGCGGACCATCGCCCGCGGCGGCACCGTCGTCATCCCGTCCTTCGCCGTGGACCGCACCGAGGTCGTGCTGCACCAGCTCACCGAACTGCGCAAGGCGGACCGACTGCCGGCCGGCGTGCCCGTGTACGTGGACAGCCCGATGGCGCTGGCCACCCTGCAGATCTACCGGGCGGCCTTCGCCGCCGGATCCGGCCAGCTCCGCCCGGACGTCCTCGCCCAGGGCCCGACCACCCTCGATCCCGAGCCGTTCACCCTGATCCACTCGCTCCAGGAGTCGCTCGCCCTCGACCGCGCCCACGGCCCCGCCGTCATCGTCTCCGCCTCCGGCATGGCCACCGGCGGCCGCGTCGTCCACCACCTCGCCCGCCTGCTGCCCGACGCCCGCAACACCGTCATCGTGGTCGGCTACGCCGCCGAGGGCACCCGCGCCCGGAACCTGGTGGACGGCGCTCGCACGCTCAAGATGTACGGCAGCTACGTGCCGGTGCGCGCCGAGGTGGTCAACGTCCCCGCCTTCTCCGCACACGCCGACGCCGCCGAGATCATCGAGTGGCTGCGCCCCGCCCCGCCGCCGAGTGCGGTGTACCTCGTCCACGGCGAGCCGGAGGGCTCGGAGGCGCTGCGTGACCGGATCGACCGCGAGCTCGGCTGGACGGCCGTGGTCCCGCGCTCGGGCGAGCGGGTGCTCGTACGGTGAGGTCGTGCCGATCGCGTCGGTCGGACGCCTCATCGGCTCCGGCCGGAGCCGAACAGCCAGAGCCGAACAGCCAGAGCCGAACAGCCAGAGCCGAACAGCCAGGGCCGAACAGTCCGGGGCCGAACGGTCCTTGGCCTGCGGCAGCAGCGAACTCGTCGAGTGCCTCCTGATGCTTCGACGCCTCCGGTGGTTCCGTCTCGGGGGACCAGGATGCCCAGGACGTCCTCGCCCGGGCCATGGCCGGATTGTGGTCCCGGCCGGTGGCCCGGCGGACGTGCCCGCGCGGGGAGGTGCGCGAGGCGGGGTGCCTGTGTGTCGCGGCTGCGGCGGACATGACGCGCCTCCTCGGTGCCGGGGGTCGCTTCTGCTCCCACCGATCAGTCTTCCGAGCCCACCGCGCTCCCCGAGGGCCGGACGGGCCCGGCAGCCGGGTCCTTCCGGCCCCTGCCAGGGCCCTCGTCCGGTGGTGCCATGGAGGTACGAACGGCCGGGGCAAGGCCCCGGCCCCGATCCCGGGAGGACGGTATGAAA
>NZ_JBHXEG010000117.1:0-21468 GCF_042724935.1 Kitasatospora sp. NPDC127060 | reverse complement strand
CGCGGGGGGCCGTCTCGTCCCCCCGTTGGGGGGGGCCGGGCCCGCTTCCGCACCGGGTGAACACCCGCGCGCCATCTGCTTCGATTCGAAGGTCCACCGAAGCAGCTCACGCGCAGGTGAAACGCCGCTGCCGCGCGAACCCCCGAAGGATTCGCGCGGCAGCGGGTGGACGACGGAGCGGGCGTCAGACGTTGAAGCCCAGGGCCCGCAGCTGGTCGCGGCCGTCGTCGGTGATCTTGTCCGGGCCCCACGGCGGCATCCAGACCCAGTTGATCCGCAGGTCCTGGACCAGGCCGTCGGTGGCGGTCTTGGCCTGGTCCTCGATGACGTCGGTCAGCGGGCAGGCCGCCGAGGTGAGCGTCATGTCGATGGTGGCCACGTCGGACTCGTCGATGTGGATGCCGTAGATCAGGCCCAGGTTGACGACATCGATGCCCAGTTCGGGGTCGACGACGTCCATCAGGGCCTCGGTCAGGTCCTCGACGGAGACGGTGCCGGCGGTGGTGCCGACGATGAGGCCGGTCGGCTGCTCTCCAGCGGCGGTGTCCGAAGCGGTAGCCGCGGCGGTCTCCGCAGCGGAGGGGGTTTCGTCAGTCATGGTCATTCCTCCTCTGCAGGATCAGTCGTTCACGGCGGGGTGCTGGGCGAGCGCCTGGGCGGTGGCGTCCTTCCAGGCCATCCAGCTGAGCAGGGCGCACTTGACCCGGGCCGGGTACTTGGAGACGCCGGCGAACGCGACCGCGTCCTCCAGCACCTCCTCGTCGCCCTCGCCCTGGCCCTTGCTCTGCATCAGCTCCAGGAAGGCCTCCTGGACGGCCTGCGCCTCGCCGACGGTCTTGCCGACCACCAGGTCGTTCAGCACCGAGGCGCTGGCCTGGCTGATCGAGCAGCCCTGGGACTCGTACGAGACGTCGGTGACCGTCGCGCCGTCGAGCTTCACCCGCAGGGTGATCTCGTCGCCGCACGTCGGGTTGACGTGGTGCACCTCGGCGTCGCCGTCCCGCAGCCCCTTGCCGTGCGGGTTGCGGTAGTGGTCCAGGATGATGTCCTGGTACATCGAGTCGAGCTTCATGGTCGTCCTGCCCTGTCCCGTCAGCCGAAGAAGTTCCGGACGTGGTGCAGGCCGTCGATCAGCGCGTCGACCTCGCCCGGCGTCGAGTACAGGTAGAACGACGCCCGTGTGGTCGCCGGAATTCCGTACCGCAGGCAGACCGGCCGCGCGCAGTGGTGTCCGACGCGCACGGCGATGCCCTGCTCGTCCAGTACCTGGCCCACGTCGTGCGGGTGGATGTCGCCGAGGGTGAAGGAGATCGCGGCACCGCGGTCGACGGCCGTGCGCGGGCCGATGATCCGCAGGTCGGGGACCTCCAGCAGGCGCTCCACCGCGTACTCGGTGATCGCGTGCTCGTGGGCGGCGATCTTGTCCATGCCGATCGCCGACAGGTAGTCGATGGCCGCGCCGAGCCCGACCGCCTGGGCGATCGGCGGGGTGCCGGCCTCGAACTTGTGCGGCGCGGGGGCGTAGGTGGACGAGCCCATGGTGACGGTCTCGATCATCTCGCCGCCGCCGAGGAACGGCGGGAGGTCCTCCAGCAGCTCCTGGCGGCCCCAGAGCACGCCGATGCCGGTCGGGGCCAGCATCTTGTGGCCGGTGAAGGCGACGAAGTCGGCCTCCAGCGCCTGCACGTCCAGCACCATGTGCGGCGCGGCCTGCGAGGCGTCGATGACGACCAGCGCGCCGACCGACTGGGCCTTGCGGACGATCGTCTCGACCGGGTTGACCGTGCCCAGCAGGTTGGAGACCAGGGTGAAGGAGACCACCTTGGTCTTCTCGGTGATCAGCTCGTCGATGTCCGACAGGTCGAGCCGGCCCTCGTCGGTCAGCCCGAACCACTTGAGCTTCGCGCCGGTGCGCTGCGAGAGCAGCTGCCACGGGACGATGTTGGAGTGGTGCTCCATCTCCGTGATCACGATCTCGGAGTCGGCGTCGACCTTGTACGGCTCGTCGGCCCAACCGAGCATGTTGGCAACGAGGTTGAGCGACTCGGAGGCGTTCTTGGTGAAGATCACCTCGTTCCGGCTCGGCGCGTTGACGAAGGCCGCGACCTTGTCGCGGGCACCCTCGTACAGCGCCGTGGCCTCCTCGGCGAGCACGTGCACGCCGCGGTGGACGTTGGCGTTGTGCCGCTCGTAGTAGCCGTTCAGCGCTTCGAGCACCTGGCGCGGCTTCTGCGAGGTGGCCGCGTTGTCCAGGTAGACCAGCGGCTTGTCCTCGTGCAGCAGCCGCTGCAGGACCGGGAAGTCCTTGCGGATCGCGTCGGTGTCGAGCAGGCCGCTAAAGGTATGGGTCACTCGGACGCGCCACCCTTCACATATGCCTCGTAGCCCTCGTTCTCCAGCTTGTCGGCCAGCTCGGCGCCGCCGGACTCGACGATGCGGCCGCCCGCGAAGACGTGGACGTAGTCGGGCTTGATGTACCGCAGGATGCGGGTGTAGTGGGTCACCAGCAGGGTGCCGACCTCGCCGGTGGAGCGGACCCGGTTGATGCCCTCGGAGACGATCCGCAGCGCGTCGACGTCCAGGCCGGAGTCGGTCTCGTCGAGGATCGCGATCTTCGGCTTGAGCAGCTCCAGCTGGAGGATCTCGTGGCGCTTCTTCTCACCGCCGGAGAAGCCCTCGTTGACGTTGCGCTCGGCGAACGCCGGGTCCATCTGCAGGGCCGCCATCGCCTCCTTGACCTCCTTGACCCACAGCCGCAGCTTGGGGGCCTCGCCGCGGACGGCGGTGGCGGCGGTGCGCAGGAAGTTGGAGACCGAGACGCCGGGGACCTCGACCGGGTACTGCATGGCCAGGAAGACACCGGCCTTGGCGCGCTCGTCGACGGACATCTCCAGGACGTCCTCGCCGTCCAGCAGCACGGTGCCGCCGGTGACGGTGTACTTGGGGTGGCCGGCCAGCGAGTAGGCCAGGGTGGACTTGCCGGAGCCGTTCGGACCCATGATGGCGTGGGTCTCGCCCTGCTTCACGGTCAGGTCGACGCCCTTCAGGATCTCGCGCGGGCCGTTCTCGGCCTCGACGGAGACGTGCAGGTCGCGGATTTCAAGGGTTGCCATGTGTACTCAGGACTCCTGGTTGACGGAGACGAGCACATCGTCCCCTTCGATCTTTACGGGGTAGACAGCGACCGGCTTGGTGGCGGGCAGGCCGGAGGGCTTGCCGGTGCGCAGGTCGAAGCTGGAACCGTGCAGCCAGCACTCGATCATGCAGTCCTCGACCTCGCCCTCGGAGAGCGAGACGTTCGCGTGCGAGCAGGTGTCGTTGATCGCGAACACCCCCTCGTCGGTGCGGACGATCGAGACCGGCACGCCGTTGAGGTCCACGCGCTTGGGGACGTCCTCCTGGAGGTCGGCCAGCGCGCAGGCACGGAGGAAGCTCATCGGGATCAGACCGCCGCTTCCAGCTCGGCGTCGATCTTCTCCATGAGCTGCTCCTGGACCTCGGCCACGCCGATCTGCTGGAGCAGCTCGGCGAAGAAGCCGCGGACCACCAGGCGGCGCGCCTCGTCGGCGGGGATGCCTCGGGCCATCAGGTAGAACAGCTGCTCGTCGTCGAAGCGGCCGGTCGCCGAGGCGTGGCCGGCGCCGACGATCTCGCCGGTCTCGATCTCCAGGTTCGGGATCGAGTCGACCCGGGCGCCGTCGGTGAGCACCAGGTTCCGGTTGAGCTCGTAGGTGTCGGTGCCCAGCGCGGCGGCGCGGATCAGCACGTCGCCGACCCAGACCGCGTGGGCGTCCTGGCCCTGCAGCGCGCCCTTGTACGCCACGTTCGACCGGCAGTGCGGCGTGTCGTGGTCGATGACCAGGCGGTGCTCCAGGTGCTGGCCGGCGTCGGCGAAGTACAGGCCGAACAGCTCGGCCTCGCCGCCGGGGCCCGCGTAGTTGACCCGCGGGTGCAGGCGGACCAGGTCGCCGCCGAAGGTGACGACCACGGACTTGAACGAGGCGTCCCGGCCGACCAGCGCGCTGTGCTGGGCGGTGTGGACGGCGTCCCGCTCCCAGTCCTGGACGGAGACGAAGGTGAGCTTGGCACCGTCGCCGACCAGCAGCTCGACGTTGGCGGCCCGGGTGCCGGTACCGGTGTGGTTGATCACCACGACGGCCTCGGCGAACGGCTTGACGTCGATCACCACGTGGGCGAAGCGGGTGCCGCCCTCGCCGTGCACGTCGATCTTCACCGGCTCGGTCAGCACCGCGTCCTTGGGGACGGTGACCACGAGCGCCTGCTCGAAGGCGCTGAAGGCCTGCGCGGCGACCCGGTCGACCGGCTTGCCGGCCTTGCCCAGGCGGGCGTCGTCGCGTCCGACGGTCTCGGCGGTGACGCCGTCCGGCAGGCCCAGCTCGACCTTGTCCTCGCCCTTCGCGGCACCGACGGCCGAGCCGTCGTGCAGGCCGCCGAGGCGGTGCATCGGAGTGAAGCGCCAGTCCTCCTCGCGGCCGGTGGGCACCGGGAAGTCGTTCACGTCGAAGGACGGCTTGACCGCGACGCGGGCGTCGATCGGCTGCTGGACGGTGGTACGGCCGGTGCCGGGGCCGGCGAGCTGCGCGCCGGCGCCGGCGGTGCCGACCTCGATCGAACCGGCGGTGGTGGAGCCGGTGGTGTTCTGAACGTCAGCCATGGCTGTTCGTTGTGCTCTCTTCCTCAGGAATTCCGGATGGACGGCGGTGACGGCCGGTCGTCAGCCGACGGAGCCCTCCATCTGCAGCTCGATCAGCCGGTTCAGCTCCAGCGCGTACTCCATCGGCAGCTCGCGCGCGATCGGCTCGACGAAGCCGCGGACGATCATCGCCATCGCCTCGAACTCGGTCATGCCCCGGCTCATCAGGTAGAAGAGCTGGTCCTCGCTGACCTTGGAGACCGTCGCCTCGTGGCCCATGGACACGTCGTCCTCGCGGACGTCCACGTACGGGTAGGTGTCCGAGCGGGAGATGGTGTCGACCAGCAGGGCGTCGCAGAGCACGTTGGACTTGGCGCCCTTGGAGCCCTCGCCGATCTCGATCAGACCGCGGTAGGAGGTGCGGCCGCCGCCTCGCGCCACCGACTTGGAGACGATGTTGGAGGAGGTGTTCGGCGCCATGTGGACCATCTTGGCGCCGGCGTCCTGGTGCTGGCCCTCGCCAGCGAAGGCGATCGACAGGGTCTCGCCCTTGGCGTGCTCGCCCATCAGGTAGACGGCCGGGTACTTCATGGTGACCTTGGAGCCGATGTTGCCGTCGACCCACTCCATGGTCGCGCCCTCGTACGCCACGGCGCGCTTGGTGACCAGGTTGTAGACGTTGTTCGACCAGTTCTGGATGGTCGTGTAGCGGCAGCGGCCGCCCTTCTTGACGATGATCTCCACGACCGCCGAGTGCAGCGAGTCGGAGGAGTAGATCGGCGCGGTGCAGCCCTCGACGTAGTGGACGTAGGCGTCCTCGTCGACGATGATCAGCGTCCGCTCGAACTGGCCCATGTTCTCGGTGTTGATCCGGAAGTAGGCCTGGAGCGGGATGTCGACGTGCACGCCCTTCGGCACGTAGATGAACGAGCCGCCGGACCACACCGCGGTGTTCAGCGCGGCGAACTTGTTGTCGCCGGCCGGGATGACGGTGCCGAAGTACTCCTTGAAGATCTCCGGGTGCTCGCGCAGGGCGGTGTCGGTGTCCAGGAAGATGACGCCCTGCTCCTCCAGGTCCTCGCGGATCTGGTGGTAGACGACCTCGGACTCGTACTGGGCGGCGACACCGGCGACCAGGCGCTGCTTCTCCGCCTCCGGGATGCCCAGCTTGTCGTAGGTGGCCTTGATGTCCGCGGGCAGGTCCTCCCAGGACTCGGCCTGCTTCTCGGTGGAGCGCACGAAGTACTTGATGTTGTCGAAGTCGATGCCGGTGAGGTCGGAGCCCCAGGTCGGCATGGGCTTCTTGCCGAACAGCTTCAGGCCCTTGAGCCGCAGGTTCAGCATCCACTCGGACTCGTTCTTCTTCGCCGAGATGTCGCGGACGACCTCCTCGCTGAGCCCGCGCTTGGCCGCGGCACCGGCGGTGTCCGGGTCGGCCCAGCCGTACTCGTAATTGCCCAGGCCTTCGAGCTCGGGGTGCGAAACGGTGTCAGTCATGCGAGCTTCCTAACGCGCGGACGCTGAATCTTCGGTGGACGCGGAATTTTCGGTGGATGTACTGGCAGTCGGCACCGCACCGGAACCACGACCCGCCGGAGGCTGGACAGGCGACGGTGCGGCACCGGGTGCCGGCACATAGGTGGTGCAGACCCCGTCGCCGTGGGCGATGGTGGCCAGCCGTTGCACATGGGTGCCCAGGAGCTGGGAGAAGACCTCGGTCTCCGCCTCGCAGAGCTGCGGGAACTGCTCGGCGATGTGCGCGACCGGGCAGTGGTGCTGGCAGAGCTGGGCGCCCGCCGGGGCCTTGGCCACGGCCGACGGGACACGCCGCACCGTGGCAGCGTACCCGTCCGCGCTCAACGCCTGGGCGAGGGCCTCCGGGCGCTCCTGGGCCCCGGCCTGCCGCAGGGTCTCCCGGTACTTCTCGCCCTGCTTGCCGAACCGGGCACGGGCGAAGGCGGCGACCGCCTCCTCGCCCGCCTTGCCGCCGCCCACCGCGTCCGAGATCCAGCGCAGCGCGTCGGCGGCGAGCTGGTCGTACGCCTGGTAGAAGGCGTCCCGGCCGCCGTCGGTGAGGGCGAACACCTTGGCCGGGCGGCCACGGCCGCGGCTGCCGTAGACCCGCTGCTCGCGGGACTCGACCAGGCCGGCGGCGGCCAGTCCGTCCAGGTGACGGCGGACGGCGGCGGCGGTGAGGCCGAGCCGGTTCGCCAGGTCGGCGGCGGAGGAGGGGCCGTGGTCCAGGATCGACCGGGCGACCCGGTCGCGGGTGGCCCGGTGGCCTTCCAGCAGCACCTCGGCCGCCGTCACGGGCACGTCGCAGCCGGGGGCCGACTCGGCCTCCGGGTGCGTGGTGTGCTCGCGCATGTTTTTCACAACACCAGTGTTGCGTAATTACTTCCGAGAGGACAAGCCGTGATCCAGGCCTCACCCGTGGCATCTGTCACGCAGGCAAGCCTTACCTGACCTGCGAAAACGATCACCAAGGCCGGTGTCCGGTCTGCCCGTTCGGCCCTCTTAGACTCGCCGGTATGCATTCCGAACCCGCGGTCCAGGTCGCCGGGCTGGTCAAGCGCTACGGCGACAAAGCCGCGGTGGACGGCCTCGACCTCACCATCGCGCGCGGCGCGATCACCGCCGTCCTCGGCCCCAACGGCGCCGGCAAGACCACCACCATCGAGACCTGCGAGGGCTACCGCCGCCCCGACGCCGGCACCGTCCGCGTCCTCGGCCTCGACCCGGTCGCCCAGAGCGCCGCCCTGCGGCCCCGGATCGGCGTCATGCTCCAGTCCGGGGGCGTGTACGCGGGCGCGCGCGCCGTCGAGATGCTGCGGCACACCGCCAAGCTGCACGCCCACCCGCTGGACGTGGACGCCCTGGTCGAACGCCTCGGCCTCGGTTCCTGCGGCCGCACCACCTACCGCCGGCTCTCCGGCGGCCAGCAGCAGCGGCTCGCCCTGGCGATGGCCGTGGTCGGCCGCCCCGAGCTGGTCTTCCTGGACGAGCCCACCGCCGGCCTCGACCCGCAGGCCCGCCGCGCCACCTGGGAGCTGGTCCGCGACCTGCGCCGGGACGGCGTCACCGTGGTGGTCACCACCCACCACATGGACGAGGCCGAACAGCTCGCCGACCACGTCGCCGTCGTCGACCGCGGCAAGGTCATCGCGAACGGCACCACCGAAGAGCTCTGCCGCGGCGGCGCCGAGGACGCCCTGCGCTTCGACGGCCCGCCCGGACTCGACCTCGGCCCGCTGCTCAAGGAGCTGCCCGCGGGCGCCACCGCCACCGAGACCGCCCCCGGCAGCTACCGCGTCGAGGCCGCCGTCGACCCCAGCCGGCTGCTGGCCACCGTCACCGGCTGGTGCGCGGCCTCCGGCATCCTGCCGGAGCGGCTGTCCGTGCAGCGCCGCAGCCTCGAAGACGTCTTCCTCGACCTGACCGGACGGGAGCTCCGCTCGTGACCCCTGTGGACTACGCACCGAAGCCCGGTGCCGCCCCCGTCGGCCGGATGCTGCTCGCCCAGACCGCCTTCGAGACCAGGATGCTGCTGCGCAACGGTGAGCAGCTGCTGCTGACCGTGGTCATCCCGACCGTGCTGCTGGTGCTGTTCTCCGCCGTCGACATCGTGGCCGTGGACGGGCCCGGCAAGCGGGTCGACTTCCTGGCGCCCGGCCTGCTAGCACTGGCCGTGATGTCCACCGCCTTCACCGGGCAGGCCATCGCGACCGGCTTCGAACGCCGCTACGGCGTGCTCAAGCGGCTCGGCGCCAGCCCGCTGCCGCGCTGGACGCTGCTGACCGCCAAGACCGGCTGCGTGCTGGTCACCGAGGTGCTCCAGGTCGCGCTGCTGTCGGTGATCGCCCTGGCCCTCGGCTGGTCGCCGCACGGACTGGCCACACCGCAGGGGGCCCTGGCGGTCGCCGCGCTGCTCGTCCTGGGCACCGCCGCCTTCTCCGGGCTCGGCCTGCTGATGGCCGGCACCCTCAAGGCCGAGGCCACCCTGGCCGGCGCCAACCTGGTGTTCATCCTGCTGCTGCTGGCCGGCGGGGTGATCGTGCCGCTGAGCAAGTTCCCGGACGCGGTGCGCTCGGTGCTGGAGCTGCTGCCGATCTCGGCGCTCTCGGACGGGCTGCGCTCGGTGCTCCAGCACGGCGCCGGGGTGCCCTGGTCGGACCTCGGCGTCCTGGCCGGCTGGGCCGTCCTCGGCCTGGCCGCGGCCGCCCGGTTCTTCCGCTGGGAGTGACCTCGGCAGCGACAGCGCGACGCCCCCGGCCCGTTGAGGCCGGGGGCGTCGCGGTTTTCCGTCGGTCGGGCGTCAGCTCTCGCTGCTGCCACGGCGCTTGCGGGCGAGCAGCACCAGCGCGCCACCGACCAGCAGCACGCCGCCGCCGGCCGCCGCGATCATCGGGGTGGCGTCGCTGCTACCGGTCTGGGCGAGCGCCGGGGCGCTGGTGGCGGGCGCCGGGGCCGGGGCGGCCGGGGTCGTCTCGCTGGGGGTGGGGGTGGCCGTCGGGGACTTGCTCGGGGTGGGCGTCGCCGACGGGGTCGGGGTCTTGGTCTGGGTGGGCGTCGGGGTGGGAGTCGGGGTGGGCGTGGGGGTCTTGGTGGGGGTCGGGGTGGGCGTCGGCGTCGGGGTGTGGCACGGCGCGATGGTCTTGGTCTCGTCGATGCTCCACCCCTTCTCCGCCGGGGTCTCGGTGGTCTTGACCACCAGGTGCGCGGTGACCGGGGCGTTGTGGTCCTTCACCGGGAAGGTGCCGTGGAACTCCGCCGGGAACGCCTTGGCGTCCAGGACCTTCTCGTCCCCGATGGTGAGGCTGACGGTGTTCTTCACGTCAGGCTTGGGGCTGTAGTTGATCAGGTCGATCACGACCTTGTCGCAGGTCGTCGACCAGGTCGGCACGTGCGCCGAGGCGTTGGTGGCCAGCGCCAGCGGCAGGAGAATCCCGGCCGCCGCCGTTCCGGCGAGTGCCGCCGCGCCCATCCGAATGTGCCGCTGCTGTCCTGCCATTACCCTGTTCCCCTCCGAACGGTCTTGCGCAGCAGGCGGGTTGGAGTGGTTCGCGGTGGCCCGCTACGACATGTCCGGGGGACTCTACCGGCACTTCCACACCTCGCCACACCCCGCCGTGCGACCGGATTTCGTCTGTCGGTCCGTTCCCGGATGTGCATGACCAGCCCATCACAGCCGTCACCTCGCAGAACGCGGATCCGGCAAAGTTGAATGGACTTCGTCACCTTAGGAACACAACGGCGCCCCAGGTGATCGGGTTCAATCACCGGGGGCGCCTTGTCGGTCAGTCGACGAACGTTCGGACCGGACCGGCCCGTCAGGCCCTCTTGGCCGCCTTCCGCCGGGCCGCCACCACGATCCCGCCACCGGCGGCGAGCACCACCGCACCGGCGATCGCCAGCGGCAGCACCGGGCCGGAGCCGGTGTGCGCCAGGTCGCCGCCCTCGTTCGCCTGGGCGGACGGACTGGCCGAGGCACCCGGCACGACGGCCGAGGAGGAGGAGGAGGAGGCGCTCGGCGAGCCGCCCGCAGTCGGCCTGCCGGTCGCCGGAGCGCTCGGGGAGCCGGACGGAGCGGTCGAGGCGCTCGGCGTCACCGGGGTGGTCGGCGAACCGGACGGCGTCACCGGCGGGGTGACCGGCGGCGTGGCCGGGGTGGTCGGCACCGTGGTGCCGGGCAGGCAGCCGGTGAACGGGTAGTGGTGGGTCTCGGCGCCGCCCTTGCCGGTCAGCGAGGCCGCGATCACCGAGCCGTTGACCGGGCCGCCGCTGCCGAGGTCGAAGGCGGCGTTGGGCGCGAGGACGGTACCGGCCCAGGCGGCTTTGCTGTTCTTGACCACCTTGGTCGCGGTGGGGAAGTTCCAGAGCAGCTTGGCCCGGATCGCGCCACCCGCCGCACTCTGGTTCTTGTCGTCCAGGACCCAGCTCTCCTTGGGGGCGTCCCACAGGTGGAAGCCCGTGGTCCCGGCCGCCGCCATGTCGTACGAGCCACCGGTCACGTTGATGACGGTGACCGAGCCGGCCGGCACCTTGACGAAGACGTCCTTGGCTCCCTGGAGCTTCGCGGCGTCGACGGTGAAGCCGTTGTACTTGGCGTCCCCGCCGGTGAAGGTCAGCTTGGCGCCGTCCGCCTGGACGGTGGCCCCGGCGGTCTGCGGCACGGCGGCCAGCGAGGTGGCGGCCGCGCGCAGCTTGGCGAACTCGGCCTTGAAATCGATCGGCGAGGCGCCCTGGGCGATCTTGCCCTGGTGCGCTTCGACCACCGCGCCGTCGGCCTTGGAGCCGTAGACGCCGTTGCCCTTCATCACCTGGGTGTTCTGGCCGGTGATCTTGCCGGCGACGACCAGCGCGTTCTTGCCGGGCAGGGCGTCGACCTCGGCGGCGGTCAGCTCCTGGCCGACCGAGAAGCCCCCGGTGAAGTCGGCGTTGCCGCCGACCGCGACGGCGCCCTCGGCGTCGGGGGTGTGGGTGTCGTCGCCCTCGATGAACTCGCCGTAGAGGTTGGCGACCCCGAGGCTGCGGCACTGCTCGTCGGCGCCGACAGCCTGGGCAGCCGGCGTGGCGAGTCCGGCGAGTACGAGCGAGCCGCCGACCGCGAGCGCGGCGGCGGAAGTGGATATGCGCATGTGCAGGATCTCCGCTTGCGTGCGGGAGGAGTGGGAGAGGCCCGAAAAAAGGTATGGACCAATCCGCACTCTTTCGGCCGAACGGGTGAATGGTCAAGACCATTGACCGCCTTGCCCGAACAGTCCGCTTTGCCCCCGGGGCGCGGCGGGCTCGGCCCCGCCCCAAGATCACCCGTAAAGCCACCTACGATGGAGCCCGTGCTGAACCCCTTCTCCCTGCTCGCCGAGCGCTGGCAGCCCTCCGCCGCGATGGTCCGGCGCGCCACGTTCGCCGCGCTGGTGATGAGCGTGGTGATCGTCGTCACCGGCGGCGCCGTCCGCCTCACCGCCTCCGGACTCGGCTGTACCACCTGGCCCCGCTGCACCGCCGAGAGCCTGACGCCCACGGCCGAGATGGGCTTCCACGGCGTCGTCGAGTTCACCAACCGGATGCTCACCTACGTGCTGAGCGCCGCGGTCGGCTGGGCGATCCTGGCCGCCCGCTGCCACCGCCCGTGGCGGCGCAGCCTGACCAAGCTCGGCTGGGCCCAGTTCTGGCTGGTGATGAGCAACGCGGTGCTCGGCGGCATCACGGTCCTCACGGGCCTCAACCCGTACACCGTGGCGCTGCACATGATCGCCGCGATGGCGCTCGTCTGGGTCGCCCTGCTCATGTGGGAGCGGTCGAAGGAGGGCGACGGCCCGGCGAAGCTGTCGGTCGCCCGCCCCATCCACCAGCTGTCGTACGTCCTGGTCACGGTCGTCGGCCTGCTGGTCGCCGCCGGCACCCTGGTCACCGGCGCCGGCCACCACCCGGGCACGCCGCAGGACAACAAGATCGTCCCGCGCATCCCGATCGACTACGACCGCCTCGCGCAGTTCCACGCCGACTTCGCCTTCATCTCGGTCGGCCTCACCATCGCGATGATCTTCGTCTTCGCCGCGATCAAGGCCCCCCAGGCGGCCAAGGCCCGCACCAAGGAACTGCTCGCGGTGCTGCTCCTTCAGGGCGTCCTCGGCTTCGTCCAGTACTTCACCGACGCCCCCGAGCTCATGGTCGGCCTCCACATGCTCGGCGCCACCCTGACGTGGATCGCCGCCCTCCGCATCCCCCTCGCCCTGCGCGTACGCGAGGCCGAGGAGATCACCGATCAGCTCCCCGCCCAAACCCCGCAGGCTGCCGCAGTCTGAGCATCATCGAAGGCCCCCATCCGAGGATGGGGGCCTTCGCCGTGTCACAACAACTGCCGACCGTCGTGGCTCCGGACACTCGGCGCCGCGTCCCCCCGAAGCGCATCCAGCGCCCTGCGTCGTGTCCCTGGACCGCATGGCGTGGGCGGCCGAGCGCGATGTCGAGCCCTGCCACCGGGTGCTGCGGCTGCGGCCATCACGGCAGCGGGCTACGCCCCCGACTGCTCATCGCTGACGGACTGCTCGGCGACCCGAACGGCAGCGGCTACGACGGCGGCCACGACCGGCTGATCGCCACCTGTGCGGTCCGCTACCTCCCGCCCTCGTGGCTGCACCAGGTGAAGCCCGGCGGTCGGATCCTGGTCACGCTGTCCGGCTGGTCCTTCGCCTTCGGCATGGCGCTGCTCTACGTGACCGGACCAGGACGGCTTCGGGATCACCGTCTCGACCGCGGGCCAACGCGTCCGGATCGGCCATGAGGACGACCCGGGCTGGAACCTCCCCATCTGAAACACACCGGCCCGGCCCCCATGCGGGGAGCCGGGCAGGTGCCACGCTCGAAGACTCAGCCGCCGAGCTGGAGCCCCGCCATCCGCTTCCACTCGTACGCGCCGGTCTTGACCTTGAGCCCCAGCTCGCCCTCGAAGTTCTCGTGCAGGGTGAGCCCGGCCAGCTCCGCGGCCCGGCGGCCGACGGCGTACGTGGGGGCGACCTGGTCGCCCCAGGCGCCGTCCGCGCCGACCACGACGATCCGGGTGGCCACGGCGCCGACGTACTCGACGACCGCGTCGGCGCTGCCGCCGTGCTGCTGGGCGAAGCTGGTCAGGTGCTTGGCGATGCGCTTGGCGCGGCGCTCGGTGCGGGCGTCCGGCGTGGCGGCGGTGGCGGTCTCTGCGCTGCTCATGCCCGCATGCTACCCACCGGTAGACGCCCTGGCGACGGGAGCGCCCTGTGCACCGGGCCACATACTGGAGGCATGTCATTCTCCGGCTGGCCGGCCGAGGCGCTGGACTTCTACGAGCACCTCGAAGCCGACAACTCGAAGACCTTCTGGCAGGCCCACAAGGAGCGGTACGACGACGCCGTACGGGCGCCCATGGAGGCGCTGCTCGCCGAGCTGGAGCCGGAGTTCGGGCCGGGAAAGATCTTCCGTCCCAACCGGGACGTCCGCTTCAGCGCCGACAAGTCCCCGTACAAGACGCACATCGGCGCCCACCTGGAGTCCGGCGGCTACATCCAGCTCTCCGCCGACGGCCTGGCCTGCGGCAACGGCATGTACCAGCTCGCCCCCGACCAGTTGGAGCGGTACCGCGCCGCCGTCGCCGAGGACGTCAGCGGCGCCGAACTGGAGCGGGTGATCGCCACGGTCGAGGCAGGCGGCCCCCGGGTCCACGGCCGGGACTCCCTGAAGACCGCCCCGCGCGGCTACCCCAAGGACCACCCCAGGATCGAACTGCTCCGCCACAAGGGCCTGGTCGCCTGGCAGGAGTGGGAGCCCGCGAAGTGGCTGGGCACCCGCACCGCCCGCACCCGGATCGCCGCCTTCCTGCGCGCCTCCCAACCGCTCCGGGACTGGCTGGACGGCCACGTCGGCCCGTCCGAACTGCCCAGCCGCTGAGTACGCGAAGAGCCCCGGTCCGCCAGGACCGGGGCTCTTCGACGTCAGACGGGCCTTACTTCACGAACGGATCGATCGCGCACACCACGAACAACAGCGACAGGTAGGTGATCGACCAGTGGAACAGCCGCATCTCCTTCAGCTTCGCGCCCACGATCCCGGCCTTGGCCCGCCCGTACAGCGCGTGCGCCTCGCGCAGCCAGAACCCGCCGAGCAGCACCGCCGCGACGGGGTACAGCCAGCTCATGTGCCCGAGCGGCCAGACCGCCAGCGAGACCGCCACCATCACCCAGGAGTAGGCGACGACCTGCTTGCCGACCGCGACGTTGCCCTTGACCACCGGCAGCATCGGCACACCGGCCCGCTCGTAGTCGTCGCGGACCTTCATCGACAGCACCCAGGTGTGCGGCGGCGTCCAGAAGAACACCACCAGGAACAGCGCGATCGCCGCCCAGGACACCGAGTTGGTCACCGAGGACCAGCCGATCAGCACCGGCATGCAGCCGGCGATGCCGCCCCAGACGATGTTCTGCGAGGTGCGCCGCTTGAGCCCCAGCGTGTAGACGAACACGTAGAACAGCAGCGCGCCGAGCGCCAGTCCGGCGGAGAGCCAGTTGACGCCGAAGCCGAGCAGCAGGGTGGAGAGGACACCGAGCGCGGTGCCGAACACCAGCGCCTCGCGCGGGGACACCATCCCGGTGACGATCGGTCGCCGCTCGGTGCGGGTCATCAGCGCGTCGATGTCGCGGTCGATGTACATGTTGAGGGCGTTGGCGCCGCCCGCCGACAGGTAGCCGCCGACCACGACCTTCAGCACCAGCAGCATGTTCGGCACGCCCTGCTGGGCCAGGAACATCACCGGCACCGTGCTCATCAGCAGCAGTTCGATGATCCTCGGCTTGGTCAGTGCGACGAACGCGCCGACACGGGCCCCGATGGGCCGGTGCGCAGGAGTCGCCCCGGTGACCCCGGCGGGACGGGTTTCGACGGCGGTCACTAACACCCCAACTGAAGATGAATCCTCGCAGGCGTCCACAGGAACGAAGGCTCCCAAATCGTCCGCTCTGCGCGTACCACGCCACCTTAGACGCTCCATATATCCCATCCGGCCCCGGGGTCCCCCGGCGAGGCGGATCGCACACCCCCGGGTGAACCGCCTGGGTGAAGCCACGAAGCGACCCCGGAGCGGCCCCGCAACCCGTCCCGACCACCCGGGCGGCGCGGCCCGGCAAAACGGGAGAGTCTTGGGCAAAAGACGCCAGAACGCCCTAGTGGGAATCACCATGCGGAAATCCCGGTTGTCCCGGCACGGAGGGTGAGCCCCGGCCCGGACGGTAGGCTCGCACGCAGAAGCGGGATCTACCCTCCGTGACCGGCACCATCCACAGTCGGGACCACAGCGCCGTGGCCGACCCGGTCCCCATTCACGGGGTCACTCTTCACAATGGAAGGAGCCCTGAGACAGGGTGAGCACTGCGCCGAAGAACGCATTCGAGTGGAGCGACCTGGACGAGCGCACGGTTGACACGGCGCGGGTCCTGGCGATGGACGCTGTCCAGAAGGTCGGTAACGGGCACCCCGGGACGGCCATGTCGCTGGCCCCCGCTGCCTACCTGATCTTCCAGCGCTTCCTGCGCCACGACCCGACCGACCCGGCCTGGGTCGGCCGCGACCGCTTCGTCCTCTCCCCCGGGCACACCAGCCTGACGCTCTACACCCAGCTGTACTTCTCCGGCTACGGCCTGGAGCTGGACGACCTCAAGGCCTTCCGCGTCGCGGGCAGCCGCACCCCGGGCCACCCCGAGCACGGCCACACCGCCGGCGTGGAGACCACCACCGGCCCGCTGGGCCAGGGCATCGCCAACGCGGTCGGCATGGCGATGGCCGCCCGCTACGAGCGCGGTCTGTTCGACCCGGAGGCGGCGGCCGGCGAGTCCCCCTTCGACCACACCGTCTGGGCCATCGTCTCCGACGGCGACCTGGAGGAGGGCATCTCCGCCGAGGCCTCCTCGCTGGCCGGCCACCAGAAGCTGGGCAACCTGGTCGCCCTGTACGACGACAACCACATCTCGATCGAGGGCGACACCGAGACGGCCTTCTCCGAGGACGTCCTCAAGCGCTACGAGGCGTACGGCTGGCACGTCCAGCGGGTCACCCCGAAGGCCAACGGCGACATCGACGTCGAGGCCCTCGCCGGTGCGCTGGCCGCCGCCAAGGCGGAGACCTCCCGCCCGTCGCTGATCGCGATGCGCACGATCATCGCCTGGCCGGCCCCGGACGCCCAGAACACCGCCAAGGCGCACGGCTCCGCGCTCGGTGCGGCCGAGATCGCCGCCACCAAGAAGGTCCTGGGCTTCGACCCGGAGAAGACCTTCGAGGTCAGCGACCAGGTCATCGAGCACGCCCGCCAGGTCATCAAGCGCGGCAAGGCCGCCCGCGACCAGTGGCAGCAGGGCTTCGACGCCTGGCGCGCCGCCAACGCCCACCGGGCCGCCGAGTTCGACCGCATCCAGGCCGGCGAGCTGCCCGAGGGCTGGAAGAAGGCCGTCCCCTCCTTCCCGGCCGGCAAGGACGTCGCCACCCGCAAGGCCTCCGGCGAGACCCTCAAGGCGCTCGGCGCGGTGATCCCGGAGCTGTGGGGCGGCTCGGCCGACCTCGCGGAGTCCAACCTCACCACGATCGACGAGGACAGCTCCTTCCTCCCCGAAGGCAACCCGCTAAAGTCCGCCAGCCCGTACGGCCGGACGATCCACTTCGGCATCCGCGAGCACGCCATGGGCTCGACCATGAACGGCATCGCCCTGCACGGCAAGACCCGCGTGTACGGCGGCACCTTCCTGGTCTTCGCCGACTACATGCGCCCGGCGGTCCGCCTGGCCGCGCTGATGAAGCTGCCGGTCACCTACGTCTGGACGCACGACTCGATCGGCCTCGGCGAGGACGGCCCGACCCACCAGCCGGTGGAGCACATGGCCTCGCTGCGCGCCATCCCGGGCCTGGCCATGGTCCGCCCGGCGGACGCCAACGAGACGGCCGTCGCCTGGCGCACCGTCATCGAGCGCCAGACCAGCCACCCGGGCCCGGTCGGCCTGGCGCTGACCCGCCAGAACGTCCCGACCTTCGACCGCGAGGTCTTCGCCTCCGCCGAGGGCACCGCCAAGGGCGCCTACGTGCTGGCCGAGGCCGGCAACGGCGACCCGCAGCTGATCCTCATGGGCACCGGTTCCGAGGTCCAGCTGGCCGTCCAGGCCCGTGAGGTCCTGGAGGCCGAGGGCATCGCCACCCGCGTGGTCTCCGTCCCGTCCTTCGAGTGGTTCCAGGAGCAGGACCAGGCCTACCGCGACAGCGTGCTGCCGCCGTCGGTCAAGGCCCGCGTCTCGGTCGAGGCCGGCATCGCCCAGGGCTGGCGCGAGCTGGTCGGCGACCACGGCCGGATCATCTCGCTGGAGCACTTCGGCGCCTCCGCCGACTACAAGGTGCTGTTCGAGGAGTTCGGCCTGACCGCCGAGCGCGTGGTCGCCGAGGCGCACAACGCCCTGCGCTCCCTCGAAGCCGTCAACCGCTAAGCGCGTCCGGGCCGCGTGCCCGCCCGCACGCGGGCACGCGGCCCCCTCTGACTACCCCACGAAGCAGAAGAAAAAAGGACTGAAGCACCATGACTGACGCACTGAAGCGCCTCAGCGACGAAGGCGTTGCGATCTGGCTGGACGACCTCAGCCGCAAGCGGCTGAACTCCGGCAACCTGGCCGAGCTGGTGCAGAACAAGCACGTGGTGGGTGTCACCACCAACCCGACCATCTTCCAGAAGGCCATCGCCGGCAGCGGCGACAGCTCCTACGACGGCCAGCTGCGCGACCTCGCCGTCCGCAAGGTCACCACCGACGAGGCGATCCGCATGATCACCACCTCGGACGTGCGCGACGCCGCCGACGTGCTGCGCCCGGTCTACGACGCCTCCAACGGCCGCGACGGCCGGGTCTCCATCGAGGTCGACCCGCGGCTGGCGCACGAGTCCGCCCCGACCGTGGCCGAGGCCAAGCAGCTGTGGTGGCTGGTCGACCGCCCGAACGTCTTCATCAAGATCCCCGCCACCAAGGCCGGCCTGCCCGCCATCAGCGAGGTCATCGGCCTGGGCATCAGCGTGAACGTCACGCTGATCTTCTCCCTGGACCGCTACAAGGCCGTCATCGACGCCTACCTGACCGGCCTGGAGACCGCCAAGGCCAAGGGCCTGGACCTCTCCCAGATCGAGTCGGTCGCCTCCTTCTTCGTGTCCCGCGTGGACACCGAGATCGACAAGCGCCTGGACAAGATCGGCGGCGACGCCAGGAACCTGCGCTCCAAGGCCGCCCTGGCCAACGCCCGCCTCGCCTACCAGGCGTACGAGGAGGTCTTCGGCTCGGTGGACGGCAAGACCGCCGGCAGCGCCCGCTGGAAGGCCCTGGAGGCCGCCGGCGCCAAGCCGCAGCGCCCGCTCTGGGCCTCGACCGGTGTCAAGGACCCGGCCCTGCCGGACACCCTGTACGTCACCGAGCTGGTCGCCCCCGGCACCGTGAACACCATGCCCGAGGCCACCCTGGACGCCACCGGCGACCACGGCGTGGTCACCGGCAACACCATCGTCCCCAACTACGCCGACGCCAAGGCCGTCCTGGACGCCATCGCGGCCGCCGGCGTGGACTACGACGACGTCGTCCAGGTGCTGGAGGACGAGGGCGTGGAGAAGTTCGAGCAGTCCTGGCAGGAACTGCTCGACACCGTCACCGCCTCGCTGGCCTCCTTCGCCAACGAGAAGTGACCCCCGCTCACACAGCCAGCGCACGAAAGCGGAGCACACCAAGTGAGCACTGATTTCCCCGAGTTGACATCGGAGTCGGACGCGGACGACCTCCCGCCCGCCCCCGTCAACCCGCTTCGTGACCCCTCCGACCGGCGGCTCCCGCGCATCGCGGGGCCGTCCGGCCTGGTCATCTTCGGGGTCACCGGCGACCTGTCCCGCAAGAAGCTGATGCCGGCCATCTACGACCTGGCCAACCGGGGTCTGCTGCCGCCGGGCTTCTCCCTGGTGGGCTTCGCCCGCCGCGAGTGGGAGGACGAGGACTTCGCCAAGGAGGTCCACGACGCGGTCAAGGAGCACGCCCGGACCCCGTTCCGGGAGGAGGTCTGGCAGCAGCTCGCCAAGGGCATGCGCTTCGTCCAGGGCACCTTCGACGACGACGAGGCCTTCGACAAGCTCCGCGAGACCATCGAGGAGCTGGACAAGGCCCAGGGCACCGGCGGCAACTTCGCCTTCTACCTGTCCGTCCCGCCGAAGTTCTTCCCGACCGTCGTCCAGCAGCTCAAGAAGCACGGCCTGGCCGACCCGCCGCAGGGCTCCTGGCGCCGCGCCGTCATCGAGAAGCCCTTCGGCCACGACCTGGAGAGCGCTCAGGAGCTCAACAAGGTCGTCCACGAGGTCTTCCCGCGCGACGAGGTCTTCCGGATCGACCACTACCTGGGCAAGGAGACGGTCCAGAACATCCTGGCGCTGCGCTTCGCCAACCAGATGTTCGAGCCGATCTGGAACCGGTCGTACGTCGACCACGTGCAGATCACCATGGCCGAGGACATCGGCATCGGCGGCCGGGCCGGCTACTACGACGGCATCGGCTCCGCCCGTGACGTCATCCAGAACCACCTGCTGCAGCTGATGGCGCTCACCGCCATCGAGGAGCCGGCGTCCTTCCACCCGAAGGCGCTGGTGGCCGAGAAGCTCAAGGTGCTCAGCGCCGTCAAGCTCCCGGCCGACCTCGGCCGGCACACCGTGCGCGGCCAGTACGCGGCCGGCTGGCAGGGCGGCGAGGAGGTGGTCGGCTACCTGGACGAGGACGGCATCAACCCGGACTCCAAGACCGACACCTACGCGGCCATCAAGCTGGAGATCAACAACCGCCGCTGGGCGGGCGTCCCGTTCTACCTGCGCACCGGCAAGCGGCTGGGCCGCCGGGTCACCGAGATCGCGGTGGTCTTCCAGCGTGCCCCGTACCTGCCCTTCGACTCCTACGCGACCGAGGAGCTGGGGCAGAACGCCCTGGTCATCCGGGTCCAGCCGGACGAGGGCGTGACGGTGCGGTTCGGCTCCAAGGTGCCGGGCACCTCCTTCGAGGTCCGGGACGTCACGATGGACTTCGCCTACGGCGAGTCCTTCACCGAGTCCAGCCCGGAGGCGTACGAGCGGCTCATCCTCGACGTGCTGCTCGGCGACGCCAACCTGTTCCCGCGTCACCAGGAGGTCGAGCTCTCCTGGCAGATTCTCGACCCGATCGAGAAGTACTGGGACGCCCACGGCAAGCCCGCCCAGTACTCGGCGGGCACCTGGGGCCCGGCCGAGGCGGACGAGATGCTCGCACGAGACGGCAGGAGCTGGCGGCGGCCATGAAGATCGACCTCACCAACACGACGTCCAGCAAGATCAACGCCGCGCTGATGGAGGCGCGCCGGATCAGCGGCTCCACCGCCGCCGGCATGGTGCTCACCCTGGTGATCGTGACCGACGAGGGCAGCGCGTACGACGCCCTCAAGGCCGCCAACGAGGCCTCCCGCGAGCACCCGATGCGCACCCTCGCGGTGATCAAGCGCGCCGGCCGCTCGCCCCGGGCCCGCGCCGAGACGCGGCTGGACGCCGAGATCCTGGTCGGCACGGACGCCGGCTCCGGAGAAACGGTCATCCTGCGCATGCACGGCGAACTCGCCTTGCATGCCCAGTCGGTGGTCCTGCCGCTGCTGCTGCCGGACGCCCCGACCGTGGTCTGGTGGCCGGACAACGCCCCGCTGCACCCGGCGCAGGACCCGCTGGGCGCGCTCGCCCAGCGCCGGATCACCGACGCCGTCACCGCCGAGTCCCCGGTCGGCCAGCTCGCCCAGCGGGCCCAGAGCTACGCCCCGGGCGACACCGACCTGGCCTGGACCCGGATCACCGGCTGGCGCTCGATGCTGGCCGCCGCGCTGGACCAGCGGCCGTCGGCCATCACCTCGGTGATGGTCGAGGGCGAGTCCTACAACCCCAGCGTCGAGCTGCTCGGCCTGTGGCTGCTCAACCGGCTGAGCGTGCCGGTCGAGCGGGTCGTCACCGGCGGCCCCGGCATCACCGCGGTGCACCTGCGCACCAAGGACGGGGACATCACCCTGGACCGCCCGGACGGCCTGATGGGCACGCTCTCCATGCCCGGCTCGCCGGACCGCCAGGTGGCGCTCAAGCGGCGCGAGACCTCGGAGCTGATCGCCGAGGAGCTGCGCCGGCTGGACCCGGACGACATCTACTCGGCGGCCGTGCGCACGCCCGTCGAGCGGCTGCGCGAGCCCGCCGAGCCGGCCAGCGGGTCGGCGGCCGCGGCCGAACCCCAGGCTCG
>NZ_JBHXEG010000116.1:0-21755 GCF_042724935.1 Kitasatospora sp. NPDC127060 | reverse complement strand
TCGCCCTGATCACCGACGCCATGGGCGCCGCCGGCATGGGCGACGGCCTCTACCCCCTCGGCCCCCTCCAGGTCCAGGTCAAGAACGGCGTCGCCATGCTCCCCGACGGCAGCTCCATCGCCGGGTCGACCCTCACCCTGGACCGGGTGTTCCAACGGACGCTGCTGGACCACGGGTTGACGCTCAACCAGGCCGTCGAGTCGTTGTCCACCACCCCGGCGCGGCTGCTCGGTCTGGCCGACTCGACCGGCTCGCTGGAGACCGGCAAGCTCGCCGACCTGGTCGTGGTCGACTCCGACAGCTACCACCTGGTCGCCGTGATGCGCCGGGGCCGCTGGGCGGTCGGCGGCGAGAGGTTCCGCACCGTCAAGTCCGCCTGAGCGAAGCCCCCAGCGGCTCGTGGGCGCTCGGGATCGGCCGGTCAGGAGCAGCACACCCTTCCCATGGGCCCTTCCCATGGGCCTCCCCGCCGGCCCGGGCCGGCGGCCGTAAAAACGGCTGGCCCGGCCGGCGCCCCCGGAGGTAGCCTCGGAGGCATGGACGTCATGGATCGAAGCACCACCGCAGCCGCGCGAGCGACCAGCTCGCCGGTTGCCGCCGCCTGACGTACCCCTCCCCCGGCGACCGGAAACGGTCCGCCGGTGGTGGCTCCGAGGTGTTCCCTCCTCGGCCCGATGATCGCGCGGTCCCGTTCTCCGGCGCTGCCTCTCCGGCCCCCGAGGAGCCACCGCCATGAACACCGACCAGCTCGTCCGCGTCTTCACCGAGTACTTCGAGGAGCGCGGCCACCGCCGGATCACCGGCTCCACCCTGCTGCCCCCGCCCGGGGACCAGGTGCTGTTCACCACCTCCGGCATGCACCCCCTCACCCCGTACCTGGAGGGGCGCCCGCACCCGCTCGGCCGACGGCTGGTGAACCTCCAGCGCTGCCTGCGCACCACCGACCTCGACGAGGTCGGCGACCGCACCCACCTCACCGTCTTCGAGATGCTCGGCAGCTGGTCCCTCG
Source organism: Kitasatospora sp. NPDC127060 (assembly GCF_042724935.1). NCBI lineage: Bacteria > Bacillati > Actinomycetota > Actinomycetes > Kitasatosporales > Streptomycetaceae > Kitasatospora > Kitasatospora sp. NPDC127060. The sequence continues at coordinate 20,746 of NZ_JBHXEG010000116.1, read as the reverse complement.
GCGACTACGAGGGCCCGCAGAGCCTCGACTGGGGCTACGGGCTGCTCACCGACGGGCTCGGCATCGACCCGGGCCGGCTGCACGTCACCGTCTTCGGCGGCGACGACCGGACCGGCCCGGACACCGGCTCGCTGGAGCTGTGGCAGGACCGCCGGGTCCCGGTGGAGCTCACCGTCGAGGACAACTGGTGGTCCAACGGCCCGACCGGCCCGTGCGGCCCCGACTCGGAGATCTTCCTGTGGACCGGCGACACCCCGCCCGAGTCCACCCCCACCCGGGACGACCGCTGGGTGGAGGTGTGGAACCACGTGATGATGCGCCACCGGCGGCTCGACGACGGCTCGCTCGTCCCGCTCCCCCAGCGCAACGTGGACACCGGGCTCGGACTGGAACGGCTCTCCTCGCTGCTCCAGGGCCGCTCCTCGGTCTTCGAGTGCGACGTCTTCGACCCCTGGCGCCGCCTGGTCCCGACCCTGTGGCAGCTCGACGAACCGTCCCTGCGCCTGGTCAGCGACCACCTGCGCTCGGCCGTGGTCGTCATCGGCGACGGCGTCCGCCCGTCCCCCACCGGTCACGGCTACGTGCTCCGCCGCCTGGTGCGCCGGGTGCTCACCGTGCTGCGCCGTGACGACCCCCAGCGCGGCCTCGGCGATCTGCCGGACGAACTGGTCCGGCACACCCTGGACCGCTTCCGCCAGGACGTGCGGCCCGAGACCGTCCGCCAGGTCCTGCTGGACGAGGAGCACCGCTTCGACCGCCTCCTGCACCGCGGCCGGCGGATCCTCTCCCGCCCCCGCTTCCGCGGCCCGCTCAGCGAGGACGACCTCCACTACCTCCACGACACCCACGGGCTGCCGCGCGACCTCGTCCTCGCCCTGCGCTCCCACTGACGGCCCTCCCGTACCGCCCCGCACCCAGACTCACCCGTTCGGCTGATCCCGGACGGAACCGACCCGGCCCGGCCGGGCAGCGGCGCCTCGCGGACCGGCTGCGCAGCGCCGTCGCCGGCACCGACCACCCCGCCTGGCAGATCGACTGGGACACCCTCGCCACCATCCCCCTCGACGGGTAACCGCTCGGCATCCGCCATGACCCCCGAACGAGACCGTCGCCTCTCACGGCAGCGATCTTGCGAGTGACACAGGAGCCCGGTCCAGGACGCAGGACCTGCGGCGCGGTCGGCGAGGGCGTCGCCTTGAAAGCCAAGGACTCCTCGATGGTGTGCCCTCAGCAGGCGCGCACTGGGGTGACCGGGGCTTGCTGAGGTGAACAACTGGTGCTGTCGGAGAGTCGGTTGGAGCTCTGGAGCATTGACTGTTGCTTCTCCGTTCCCTTCCGGGCCAAGAGGAGGGGCGTCATACTGTCTGCTGAAACGCACTCACAAGCGTTTCGTGGCTGGGTAGTTCGAGCATCGGGGGATGCGTGACCACCTACAGCAGGTTTGCTTCGCTGTCGTCGGCCACCGAGCCGCAGCACACCCGCAGCGAGGCCACCCGGCTGCTCTGCGCGGGCGTCTACTTCGACGGGGTGTTCCGTCAGCGCGTCATCGAGCAGTTGGTGGAGCACGAGGAGCGGCCGGTGGCTCCCTCGCTCGGGTTCGACGCTTTGCAGGTACTTGCACACGCGCATCGGTCCCGCCGCCAGGAGGCGCAGGCCGCGTTGTACCTCCTGGTGGCCTGGGCGGGGTTCATCGGGTTCGGGCTGGTCGGGATCGGCTCGGAGGAGGTGCTGCTGCCCATCCCCTGGTTCGCCGCCTACATGCTGGTCTGCGGGGCGTCGTGGGCGGAGCAGGGCATGCCGTTCGCGATCTTCATTCTCGGCCGTTCGGTCATCAAGGAGGCCACTCGCGGCACGCTGAAGAGAGCACTGCTGAAGAGAGTGCTGGTGCCGCTGGGGCGGTTCTTGCTGACGGTGGCCTACTGGGCGCTTGCCGTCTTCGCGCTGTTCAGGGGCGCCGACGCCTGGGCGGCGCTGGTGTTCCCCGCGCTGCTGGTGCTGCCCGTGCAGGCGTACCGCGCGCAAGTGGTGTCCGTGATGCGCCGCAGCCTCAGCCGGGCCGCCTTCGCCACGGAACCCCGTGCGAAGTTGCCGGACAGTGCCCAGTACCAACGCATCGGTGCGGCCATCGACCGGGAGCAGCACGCCGGCATGGTGATCTACGACCCGTTCAAGCCGTTCGTCGGCGCCGGTGAACCGTACAAGCCCTGGTCGGTCGTCACGGAGCTGCGGAGCAAGGCGGGGCAGTCTCCCCAGGCCGGGGCGCTCACCGCTCGTGAGGTCATCGACCTGATCAGGCCTCGTCTCGAAGCTCTGGCCACGTCGGCCGCGGCCGCCAGTCGCGATCGCCTGCGCTCGATCGAGATCGACGAAGTGGTCTACATGCCGGTCGGCCTGTCCCGGAGCCAGCTCGAGTTCCAGCCCGCCCAGATCCGGCAGCAGGTCAACGGCGCTGTCGGTGAAGGCGGCGAGGCGCGCCGGCACTTCCTGCGCATCCGGGTCGGAGCATGGGACGAGCGGATCGGTATTTCCCTCCTGGTCCGTGTGCACACGCAGGGCGGGATGCTGGTACTGGAGGTCGTCCCGCACGTACTCGCCCCGGTCCGGCACGAGTTCGGCTCCGTGGATGTGGTCGCGGCCAGTGGCACCGGTGGTCTGCTGCGCCAGGCCCTGTCCGGCCTGTTCGTCAGCCCGGCGGCGAACCCCGCTGCCGGTGCCTCGCTGATCGTCACCACGGTCTCGCTCCTTCGGGTCTGGCTGACCATGCCGGACCGGGCGCCGCTCGACGCTCCCGCCGCGTCGGTGCGGGAGTTGGGCAGCGTGAGTGACCTGTCGTTGTTCCAGGAGATGGACATCAGCCGGTACGTACGGACGCTGCAGGACCGGATTGCCAGCGGGGTGGAGGACGCCTTGCGTCAGAAGGGCTACGAGACCGGCGAGTTCCAGCAGTACATCATCAACGTGAGCGGGGGCGGGGTGTTCATCGGAGGGATGAGCGGAGGCGCGGTCGCCACGGGCAACTGGGCCTCGGCACGTCACGTGAGTGCCACGGACATGAAGGGGGACATGCCATGACGTCAGCTTCCCGCGGTGAGGAGAACGCGGAGGGGACAGATCCGGCGGCGGTCGACCCGCCACCTGCGCAGGGGACGGCAGGCGGCATCAGCATCGGTGTGCTGACAGGCGGAGCCGTGGCTGCCGGGGCATCGGCTCGTGCCGAGGACCGGTCCTACCGCACCGACGGTCCGGTGGAGCCGCCGGCCGGCCACTGGCCGCCGGTGCCGCTTCCGGCTGCTCCCGGCGGCATCAGTGTCTCCGTGATGACCGGTGGTGCGGCGGCTTCGGGGCCGGGGGCCCAGGCGCTCGACAACTCGGTCCAAGCGATCGAAGCGCCTTCCGAGCTGTTGGCCGCCGTGCGAGTCCTTCGCGGGCAATTGCTCCTGGCGGGCCCTGGCGAGGAGACATCGGCGCTCGGTGCCCAGCTCGACGAGGCCGAGGAGGAGATCACCACGACGGGACTGGTGAGGCGCGACCGGCTCCAGCGGCTGCGCGAGCGACTCGAGCTCGGCGCAAGCACGGTGGCGGGGCTCTCCTCAGCTGCGGCCCTCGTACAGCAGATCGCCCAGCTGAGCGGGCTGGGGTAGCCGCCGTGGGGCAGTGGGACGAGGACCGGCAGCGCTGGACGGAGCCGTCTCGTCCGGACAAGCCGACCGCCGGAGGGGCCTTCCTGCGGCCGCTGATCGTGGCCATGGTCGGGCTCCTGCTCGCCGCCGGGGCCGGCGTCGGACTCTGGGCGTTGTCGCGCTCCCATGATCGGCAGCCGCCGGTCTCCGTACCGCCCGCGCCGAATGTTCTCCTGCCGGTCACGACCTCGCCGGCGGCGACGATCACGCCGGCGTCCCCGACCCAGGCGACGGTCACCTCGTCCACCCCTTCGCCGTCGCTCGTGGGCCCCCGCGCGGTGGTGGTGCGGTACTACCAGGATCTGAACTCCGAGGATTACCTCGACGCCTGGAACCTTGGCGGCTACAACATCGCTCAGGTCTCGTACGACCAGTGGGTCAGCGGCTTCGCCACCACCAAGGAGATTGATGTGGCCGCCTCGGACGACGTCACGGTGCCAGGCACGGTGAACGTCTTCATCGAAGCCGCCCAGACCGACGGCACCGTGAAACGGTTCACAGGCACCTACACCGTCACCGATGGGGTGATCACCAGCGCGCACATCACCAGCAGTGATCACTGAGGAGTCGGCCGGACGAACAACGTCGGGACCATCGACCGATCACCGGTTACGCCCGACCAACATGCTCGATCCGCCCTATCTGTGCCGGGGGATGCATCAGCCCTGCCTGGTGGACGTTCCCAGTCACAGCACTTGGCGTTGCCCTTGGAGCCAGCGGAGCGTGTCACGCGGGTCCGACGCTGACGCCGCTGAAGCTGTGGCTGGCGCTGGTGCCGCTCGCGACGGACCCGCTCGGCGGCGGGACGGCGGGAGCAGCACCTCTGCCACCCCGCACCCCGCACCCCGCACCCCGGGAGCACAGCCACCCGTCGGGAAAAGTTGACATGTCGGGAGTCTCCGACGGATGGTGGAGGCATGGCGGATGTCGATGTGTTCAGCGCGCTGGCCAACCCCGTGCGGCGCAGGCTGCTGGAGAGCCTGCGGGAGGGGCCGCGGGCGGCCGGGGAGCTGGCGGGGGAGTTCGAGCTGAGCCGGCCGGCCGTGTCCGAGCACCTGGCGGTGCTGCGGAACGCCCGGCTGGTGCGCGAGGAGCCGAGGGGGCGGCACCGCTACTACCACCTGGAAGCCGCGCCGCTGGCCGAGGTCGGGCAGTGGCTGCACCCCTTCGAGCACTACTGGCGGGCGCGGATGCGTTCGCTGCGCGAGCTCCTGGACGAGGAGAGTTCATGACCGAGATGGCCGCGATCCACTGCGACGAGTTCCTGCCGCACCCGCCGGCGCGGGTGTGGGAGGCGCTGACCGATCCGGAGCTGCACGCGCGGTGGTGGGCCGCCGGGGACGTGAAGGCGGTGGTGGGGCACCGGTTCACCCTGGACATGGGGCAGTGGGGGCAACAGCCGTGCGAGGTGGTCGCGGTGGAGGTGGAGCGGCTGCTGCGGTACTCGTTCGGCGCGGGGTCACTGGACACCACCGTGACCTGGCGGCTGGTGCCCGAGGGGCACGGGACCCGACTGCTGCTGGAGCACTCCGGGTTCGACCTGAACATCCCGATGGGCCGGCAGGCCCACCAGGGCATGGGGCGCGGGTGGCCGGCGGTGCTGCGCCGGATCGCCCCCGCGCTGTCCGAGTGACGTCGGCCGGCTGAGATCGGCGGGTGTCGTCGACCGAGTGGAGGCCGGCGGGTGACGTCGGCGGCGTGAGGTCGGCGGCGTGAGCGGGCCGGTGGTGCTCAGGCGCGGCCGAGGACGCGTTCGACGGTGATCTCGATGACCACCCGGTCCGGGTTCTCCCGGGGCGGGCGGTAGCGCTCGGCGTAGCGCCGCTCGGCGTCGGCGACCTGCTCGGGCTCGTCCCGTACCACCGCGACGCCCTCCAGGGTGGACCAGCGGGCCCGGTCTACCTGGCAGACCGCGACCCGCAGGCCGGCCGGCCCGGCCTCCGCGACGTTGCGGGCCTTGCGGCTGGTGCGGCTGGTGATCACCCGGGCGAGGCCCGTCGCCGGATCGAAGGTCACACCGACCGGCACCACGTGCGGGGTGCCGTCGGGGCGGGTGGTGGTCAGGGTGGAGATGTGCCGCTCGCGCCAGAAGGCGAGGAAGGCGTCGTCGAGGTCGCGCGGGTCATGGGCCATGATCGCGATCGTACGGCCCCGGGGAGTGATCGACTCCCTGGGGGCCGTACCGCCGCGGCAGCGTGAACCGCTGAAGCCGCGCAGACCGCCCAGACCGCGCAGACCGCTGGGGCGGCTGCGGCCGCTGCGGACTCAGTGGCCGCGGGCGATCCACTCCGGCAGGGCCGGGGCCTCGGCGCCGATGGTGGTCGGGTCGCCGTGGCCGGTGCGCACCACGGTGTCGGCCGGGAGGGACAGCAGCCGCTCGCGGATCGACTCGATGATGGTCGGGAAGTGCGAGAAGGAGCGTCCGGTCGCGCCCGGGCCGCCGTGGAACAGGGTGTCGCCGGTGAAGACGGTGCCGAGTTCGGGCGCGTACAGGCAGACCGCGCCGGGCGCGTGGCCCGGGGTGTGCAGCACCGTCAGTTCGGTGCCGGCCACCGCGATCCGCTGCCCGTCGGCGAGTTCGCCGTCCGGGAGCCGCTCGGGGTGGGTGAGCTTCCACAGCGGGAGGTCGTCCGGGTGCAGCAGGATCGGCGCGCCGGTGCGCCCGGCCAGGGCCGGGGCGGCGTCGATGTGGTCGTTGTGCGCGTGGGTGGAGACGATCGCCAGCAGCCTGCGCCCGCCGAGCGCGGCCTCGATGGCCTCGGCGTCGTGCGCGGCGTCGATCACCACCGCCTCCTCGTCGTCGCCGACGATCCAGACGTTGTTCTCCACCTCCCAGCTGCCGCCGTCGAGTTCGAACGTCCCGGCGGTGACCAGACGGTCCACTCGGAGGGTCACAGGACCACCACCGAGCGGAGCACGTCGCCGTGGTGCATGCGCTCGAAGGCCTGCTCGACGGCGTCGAGTCCGATCGTCTCGGTGACGAAGGCGCGCAGGTCCAGGCGGCCCTGGAGGTAGAGGTCGATCAGCATCGGGAAGTCCCGGGAGGGCAGGCAGTCGCCGTACCAGGAGGACTTCAGCGCGCCGCCGCGGCCGAAGACGTCCAGCAGCGGCAGTTCCAGGGTCATCTCCGGGGTCGGCACGCCGACCAGGACGACGGTGCCCGCGAGGTCCCGGGCGTAGAAGGCCTGCTGGTACGTCTCGGGGCGGCCGACGGCCTCCACCACGACGTCCGCGCCGTTGCCGCCGGTCAGCTCGCGGATGGCCTCGACCGGGTCGGTGGTGCGGGAGTTGACGGTGTGGGTGGCGCCGAGGGTGCGGGCCGTCTCCAGCTTGCGGTCGTCGATGTCCACCGCGATGATCCTCGACGCGCCCGCCAGCCGGGAGCCCATCACGGCCGCCCCGCCGACGCCGCCGCAGCCGATCACGGCGACGGTGTCGCCGCGGCCGACGTTGCCGGTGTTGATCGCCGCGCCGAGGCCCGCCATCACGCCGCAGCCCAGCAGGCCGGCGACGGCCGGGTCGGCGGCCGGGTCGACCTTGGTGCACTGGCCGGCCGCGACCAGGGTCTTCTCGGCGAAGGCGCCGATGCCCAGGGCCGGGGACAGCTCGGTGCCGTCCAGCAGCGTCATCTTCTGCTTGGCGTTGTGGGTGTTGAAGCAGTACTGCGCGCGCCCTCGCTTGCAGGCGCGGCACTGGCCGCACACCGCACGCCAGTTGAGGACGACGAAGTCGCCCGGCTCCACCTCGGTGACGCCCTCGCCGACCGACTCCACGATGCCCGCGGCCTCGTGGCCGAGCAGGAACGGGAACTCGTCGTTGATGCCGCCCTCGCGGTAGTGGAGGTCGGTGTGGCAGACGCCGCACGCCTGGATCCGGACCACGGCCTCGCCCGGCCCCGGATCCGGCACCACGATCGTGGTCACCTCCACGGGCGCGCCCTTGGCACGCGCGATGACTGCCTTGACCTGCTGGGCCATCCGATTCCACCTCCGTCGGCCGGTGCGGCTCTGCCCCGGCGTGACCTGCGACAAACGACTGCGGGAGACCTCTAGGGCCTGCCTCAGAAGCACTGCTGAAGGAGTGCTTACGAAGGGTAGCGCCCGCCCGGTCGGCCACCGGTGCAGGGGCGGGCGGAACGGGTCGGTGGCGGTCCGGCGTCGGGGGCGGACCCGGCGCGGTCCGGGCGCGGTCCGGGCGCGGTCCGGTCGAGGGGCGCGCGACTGGTGTTGAGCGCCCGTCAGCGCGCAACGAACTGCCCGGAAAGCGCCGCCGTTGGCTGGAAGTGCCGCAGACGGGCACCCCGCCGTCCACGTACGGTCGTAGCAGAGACGGTCCACGCGACCACGCTCAGCACACCCGCCCCACCTGACGGCAAGCCACCGCGCGCCGCCCGTGCCGGGCGCGTACCGACCGTACGCTCCCGCACGTTTCGCGCCATCCCGCGCACGGGCCCGCGCCCCGCGCGGACGACGTCCCCGGCCCACCCGCACCGCCGGCGCCACCCGCACGCCCGGAACCGCCTGCACACCCCGAACCACCCGGCACCGCCCGCACCGCCGGCCCAGAGCCGAGCCGCCCCGGCCGAACCGCCCGTCCCCGCAACGAACCCCGGATCCACCCCCCGTCGGGCCGCACCGTGCGGTCCCTGCCCTGGAGTCTGGAGTACGGATGTCCACCGAGAACAGTGCGACCGGTGCCGGCACCGGCACCGCCCCGCTCCCCCCGATGCACTGCCTGCGCCACCTCGAACCCGGCCCGCCGCGACTGGCCGCGCTGCCCACCGGTACCCCGGTGTGGCTGGTCAGCCGGCACGCCGACGTCCGGCAGGTGCTTACCGACCCCCGGCTGGGCCGTGCCCCGCTCTACGCGCCGGACGCGCCGTCGCTGATGGTCACGCCGAACATCCTGGACGACCCGCAGAGCATGCTGAACATCGACGGCACCGAGCACCAGCGGCTGCGCCGCACCGTGCAGCGGGCGTTCACCCCGCGGGCGATCGCCCGCTGGAAGCCCTGGGTGGCCTCGGTGGTCGAGGCGCTGATCGACGAGGTGATCGACCGGGCCTCCCCCGTCGACATCGTCGCCGCCTACACCCGACCGCTGCCGGTCGCGGTGATCAGCCGGCTGATGGGCCTGGACAACCTGGACGGCAAGCGGCTCGCCCACTGGAGCGACCACGCGCTCTCCACCACGGCCCACAGCGCCGAGGCGATCGGCACCGCGATGAGCGAGTTCGCCGCCTTCGGCGCCGAGGTGATCGCCGAGCGCCGCGCCGAGCCCGGCGACGACCTGGTCAGCAGCCTGCTCACGGCCGCCGCCGAGGACGGCTCGATCACCGAGGGGCAGCTGATCGCCCTGGTCATCGGCCTGGTGGTGGCCGGTCACGAGACCACCATGACCAGCCTCGGCAACGCCCTGGTCTACCTGCTGCAGGACGGCCGGGACGCCTGGCAGCGGCTCGCCTCCGACGAGGCCAGCGCCGCCGCCGCGACCGAGCAGATCCTGCGCGCGGTGCCGCTCGGCGACGCCGCCGAGCACATGCCCGGACTGCTGCGCCGCACCGTGGAGGAGGTGGAGATCGGCGGGGTGGTCATCCCGGCCGGCAGCGTCGTCGCCGCCGACACCGGCTCCGCCAACCACGACCCGGAGGTCTTCACCGGGGACCTGCGCACCGAGCTGTTCTCCCCGCTGGCCGCGCCGATGCTCACCTTCGGCGCCGGACCGCACCACTGCCTGGGCGCCTGGCTGGCCCGGATGGAGCTGGAACTCGCCCTGCACCGGCTGGCCCGGCGGCTGCCCTCGCTGCGGATGGCCGAGCCGGTCGAGACCATCGACTGGCGGCGCGGGCTGCTCACCCGCAGCCCCGACACCCTGCGGGTCAGCTGGTGACGGGCTCCTCGGGGTCCGCCGACACCACCGGGGCGGGGACCGGTGCCGCCGAGGCGGTGGTGGTCCGGGTCGACCGGGACCGCTGCATCGGCTCCGGGATGTGCGCCCTCAGCGCCCCCGACTCGCTGGCCCTGGGCACCGACGGGCTGGCCCGGCCGGTGGCCGGGTACGCGGACGGCGGCGCGTAGTTGACGGACGGGCTGGCCGAAGCGGTGGAGTTCTGCCCGGTCGAGGCGCTGGCCCTGCACTCGGCCCGCGGCGGGCACCGGATCGCACCGGCGGAGTGACGCGACCGCCCGGTGTCGGCCGCCCTCGCCACCGTCACGGCGGAGGAGGACGACACCGGGGCGGCCCGACCTGACTCCGCATCGATCGATGAGCCGGGCTCATCAGTCGATGAGCCATTCGATCGTGTTGCGCGCCCTCGCACCGGACTTCCTCGTGCCGGCCCTCGGCCGGATCCTGCTCGGCGCCGCCATGGGCATCGTCTGGGGCCTCGCCGGGAGTCTCGGACCGTGCCTCGCGGACGGACCCGGGGGCGCCGGGTTCGGGGGCGTACGTCCCACCCGGGCAGTGCAGGGGCGGGGCAGGGCGGGGCAGGGCAGGGCCGGGCAGGGCGGTGCAGGGCCGGGCAGGGCGGTGCGGCCGGGCGGCCTGGGATCAGCGTGCGTCGCGCCCTCCCGTCGGCCGGTGGGCCGGCCGCCAGCAGGCCAGGGCGGCGCGCAGTTGGGCGGCCGGGTCGCCCTCGTGGTACGGGCGTTCGCTGGGTTCGATGTGGTCCAGGAACTCCTGGTAGCGCAGCGCGTGGAACAGGTGGTGGAGCGGTTCGGCGAGTTCGAGGGCGCGCTGCGGGTCCGAGCCGGGGACGTGCCGGCGCCAGGCCGCCGTCCAGACCTCGGTGTGGTGCCGCCCGGCCTCCGGGGTGAGGTAGGCGCGGGGGCGCAGGCCGTCCTCGGCCGGGTGGCCGAGGCAGGCGTCGGCGTAGTCGACGACGACCGGGCTGCCGTTCCCGGTGCGCCAGTTGCCGGGGTGGAAGTCGCCGTGCAGCAGGGTAGCGGGCAGCCCGCAGGCGGCCAGGTCCCGCAGCAGCGCTGGCAGGCCGGCGGCGAACCGCCGTAGCCGGTCGCGTTCCTCCACCGTCAGGTCGGTCTCGGCGGGGAGCCGGTCCAGCAGGGCCAGCAGCCGGGTGTGCAGGGCGGCGGGCGTGCGGTCGCGCAGGCCGGCGAGGGCGGCGGGGTGTTCGGCGAGGGCGGCCTGGGCGGCGACGAAGCGCGGGACGACGTCCGCCACGGTGGCCTCGCTCGGGGTCCAGCAGTCCTCGCCGGGGATGTGGTCGAGCAGCAGCCGCCCGGCGGCCGGGTCGGCGGCGAGGACGGTCGGTACCAGCGCGGGGTCGACGCCGCCGAGCAGCGCGATGACCTCGCCCTCGGGGGCGTTGAAGCGCGGGCTGGTGGTCTTCAGCCACGCGTCGGGGCCGGTGGCGGTGGGGAGGCGGAAGAGGCCGGACAGGTTCCAGGTGCGGATCTGCCGGGCGGCGCCGGCGGCGGGGCGGCCGAGGGCGGCGAGCTGCTCCTCGGCCCAGGTCAGCGCCGCCCGTAGGCCCTCGGGGGTGGCCCAGGCGGCGCGCCGGGTGTCGCCGGGGCCCAGCCGGGCGGCCGTCCCGCCGTCCAGGGGGCGGGGTCGGAGAGTGGTCGGTCGGCGGAGTGCCTCGGCGTGGTAGCGGACCCGGCCGCCGTGGCCGAGGTCCTCGCTGTGGCCGTCGACCAGCCTGGTCACCAGCACCGGCACGCCGGCCAGTTCGGTCGCCCGGTCGACGACGCCGTCCATCGAGGACCACCACCCGACGGCGGCCTCGAAGGGGCCCAACTCCCCGAAGTACTCGTCCCCGTGGGTGAGGTCGACCGTCACGGTCCGGTTGTTCGCTCGCTGCATCCGGGCAGCTTCGCCGACGAACCCCCGGGAGCGCGACCGGATTTCGGCAGGAGCGGCCCGGGCGCGGGAGCGTCGCGTGGTGCGAGCGCTGACGGTACTGGGAACGTGCGGGGCCTGGCCGGAGACCGGGCGGGCGGGCGGCGGAAGCGGACCTGTTCGTCGCCGGGGCCACCCTGCGCGGCCCCGGCCGCGACCCGCACCTGCTGAGTGCGGCCGAGGCCGGGGCCTGGGCGGCCCGTGCCCGGGCCCGCCGGCTGCTCCTCGCCCACTCCGGCCCGGCGCCGACCGGGGCGGGTCGGTGGCCGAGGCCGCGAGCGGGTTCCCGGGTGGCGAGGTGATCGCGGCGGAGGAGGGCATGGTGATCCCTGCTGACGGCCTCGGCGCCCGCGGTGAGGCTGCGCTGCCCGAAGCCTCGTACCGGAAGGAGGGGCGGCGGGGACCGTCAGAGGTCGTCGAGCGGCTCGGCCAGCACACCCTCGCGGGCGATGATGTACCCGAGGTGACCGCGGCTGCGGCTGCCGAGGAGTTCGCTGGCCTTCTGGATGTGGCTGGAGACGGTGCGGGTGCTCATGCCGAGGCGGGAGGCGATGGCCTCGTCGGTGAAGCCGTTGACCATCAGCCGCAGGACGTTCTGCCGGGTGCGGTCGGTGAGCAGCTGGGGCCGGTGGTGGCCCTCCAGGTAGGTGACGGGCTCGGCGCGTTCCCACATCAGTTCGTAGATCTTGAGCAGGTACTCGACCAGCGGCGGGAACTGGATGAGCATCGCGGCGGCCTCGCGGTCGGCACCGGCCGGGACGAAGGCGGTGGAGCGGTCGCAGATGATGACCCGGTCGAAGACCTCGTTGAGGGTGCGCACCTGGGCGCCCCGGGCGCTGACCTGCTCGATGTAGGCGAGCGTCGGGCCGTGCGAGCGCACGGTGTGCTGGTAGAGGGTGCGCTGGCGGACGCCGCGTTCGGCGAGGGCGAGGTCGCGCGGGAGGGCGTCGGCGAGCTGCTCGGCGCCGCGGCCGCCGCCGGGCTGGGCGGTGCGCAGCTCCTCGGTGCAGGCGGCGACGGCCTTCTCCAGGGCTGGGTTGATCTCCTCGCCGGCCAGCAGACGGATCGGGAGCTGGGCCTGTCTCATCACGTCCTGGTAGGCGTGTTCGGCGGCGGTGAAGGCGGTGCGCAGCTCGGCGAGCTGCTCCTGGTGGGCCAGGACGGCGAGTTCGAGCGGCCTGGTCAGGCCGGTGACCGCGAGGTCGGGCGGGACGGGCGCCAGCCGCTGCCCGGCGCCGGGCAGGGCGCGCAGCAGGCCCATGCTGAGCAGGCACTCGGGGGCCTGACCGGCGGTGGCGCCGCCCTCGGCGAGGGCGGCGCGGTAGAACTCGACACCGCGGTCACAGAGTTGGGGTGTCCCCTTTTCCGTGTTGGTGTCCTGGGATACGCACATCTGGGCATCCTTCCGGCTTCGGCATTGCGCTTTCACGAATGCCCGCACCGGCAACAGCCAGGCGTCCGAAAGGGCAGGATGGAACTCGCCTGCCGTTCGAACGCATCCCCCCCGGGCCACGACAGCCGCGAGTGTACGCCCTAAAGGCGCGGAAATCAGCGGTTCACGGTGAAACCGGGCATGCCCGACAACGGCGTCCGGCGGGCGGTGGCGGTGGCGGTGGCGGTGCACGCGCCGGTGACGGCGAGGACGACCGTACCCGGCCGTGGTAACGGGCGGATGGCCGCCGCATTGCACGTGTCGCCGCGCCCGGGTGGCCGGGGCGAACGGCCGGCGAACCGGCCGGCCGACGGACGGAGGGCACCCTTGTTGCGAGCTGATCCCGATCCGCCTCCTCCCGTGGATCCGGCCGCGCTGGTGGACCAGCGGCTGGTGCGGCAGCTCGCGGAGGCCGCGGCCGCCCAGGTCGGCTCCGGGGCCGTGCAGTTGCTCGGTGACGGCGGGCTGCTCCAGGCGCTGGCCAAGCAGCTGATCGAGCGTGCCCTGGAGATCGAGCTCCAGGAGCACCTGTACGGCGACGGGCCCGGTGGCGGCACTCCGGCGGGCGGAAGTACGGCGGGCGGAAGTACGGCGGGCAGTGGTACGGCGGTCGGGAACAATCCGGCTGGCGCCAACGGCCGCGGTGCTGTCGTCGGCCCGGCCGCCCCTGGAAGTCCCAACGGCCCCAACGGCCCCAACGGCGCCCGGGCCAGACGGCTGCTCACCGAGATCGGACCGGTCGAGGTGCGGGTGCCGCGTGACCGGGACGGCAGCTTCGCCCCCCGTACGGTCCGCCCCCGGGCGCGCCGGCTGCCCGGCCTCGACCGACTGGTGGTCTCGCTGACCGCGCGCGGCCTCAGTTCGGGTGAGCTGGTGGCGCACCTGTCCGAGGTGTACGGGGTGGAACTCAGCCGGGAGACCGTCTCGGTGATCACCGATCAGGTGCTGGACGAGCTCGCCGACCGGCGCGGGCGCCCGCTGGACCCGGTCTACCCGGTGGTGTTCCTCGACTCGGTGCGCAGCGGGCGCTCGGGCGGTCCGCTGGTGCACCTGGCGCTGGGGGTGTCCACCGACGGACTGCGCGAGGTGCTGGGCCTGTGGCCGGCCACGGACGGCGAGCACTGGCCGCGGGTGCTGGCCGGACTCGCCGAGCGCGGGGTGCGCGAGGTCTGGGTGCTGGTCGGCGACGCGGGCGCGGGCCTGGCCGAGGCGGCGTCCGCGCGCTGGCCGCGCACCGTGGTGCACACCTCGGTGGCCCATCTGCTGCACGCGGCGCTGCGGCACGCGCCGGGCGAGGACTGGGGCGCGCTGGCCCGGACCCTGCACGAGATCTGTACGGCCCCCACCGAGCCCGCCGCACTGGAGCGGCTGGGCCGGGCCGAGCGGGAGTGGGGGCCGAGCCACCGCGAGGTGTTCCGGGTGTGGCGGGCGGCCTGGCCGCTGCTGGCGCCCGGCTTCCGGTTCGGTCCGGAGGCGCGGCGGCTGCTCGCGGGCGGCGGCGCGCTGGAGCGGTTGCACGCGCGGCTGCGCCGGATCGAGCAGGCCGCCGGGCGGGTGCGGGACGAGCGGGCCGCGCTCAAGCGCGTCTACCTGGCGACCCTGGCCCTGGAGTCACCGGCCGGGGCCCGACGGCCGTGGACCGGGGACTGGCCGGCCGTCCGCGAGGAGCTGCGCCGGGGCTCCCGGCACTGAGGCCGGCCATCCGACCCGCCGAGGCCGGCATCGAATCCGCCGAGACCTTCGTAGAACATCAAGTTCCGCTACTGACAAGGGAGTTGTTCAACCGACCCACAGGGCCCGTCCAGCCGCCGAGTCACGGGGTTTCCGGCCACCGGGGTGCGGATCCAGCCACCGGGCCGGGCCTTCGCGAGCCCGTCCTCCCACCACTGATCTGACAGAACCAGGTGCTCATTGCATCAGTTCTGACCGTTTTTGACACAGTCTGTTCACGCTTCCGGTTCCCGCATTGCGTGATCCCGATAACGGCCAGAGCTTCCACGCCAGTTTGAGCCTCGGCAGGATGCATTCACAGCGAGGAGCGCACACACCGCCCGCCTCAGGAAGAGGAATTCGCCATGACGAATCTTGCCGCTCGCATTCACAAGATGCTGGGGATTCTCACCGTTCTGCTGGTCGCCGTCATCGGCCTCCAGACCCACGCCGCACCTCACCCGTCCACCACCGTCGCCGGGCCCTCCGCGGTCCACGGCGACGACTCCGGCTGGGGTCCGTGACCGTACTGCGGCGAAGTCGCCGAACCGTACGTCGACGTAGTCCGTTCACCGCGCGACGACGAAATTCACCCCTCTTCGTAATTCTCCTGACAGAGAGGAAACCGACGATGGCGAACCCGTTCGAGGACCCCGAGGCCGACTACCTCGTCCTGGTCAACGACGAGGGCCAGCACTCGCTGTGGCCGGTCTTCAGCCCGGTGCCCGACGGCTGGCAGCAGGTCTTCGGCGCGGCCGGACGCCAGGACTGCGTGGACTACGTCGAGCAGCACTGGCAGGACCTGCGGCCGAAGAGCCTGGTCGCCCACCTGGCCGGCCACTGACCGCTCCGCCGGGCTCCACACCGCACCACCGCTCCGCAGCACACCGCACCACCGCACGCTCCACCGGTCACGCAGCAACGAGGGAGACAGTCACATGTCCGGGGACCAGCAGACACACAGAACCGAGCCACGGCCGGGACCGGCCGAGGTGCTGCTGTGTCGACTGTTCGCGGAGGTGCTCGGCCGGGAGTCCGTCGACCCCGCGGCGGGCTTCTTCGACCTCGGCGGTGACCGGCCCGCCGCCGTCCGGCTGCTGGCCCGGGTGCGCGCCGAACTCGGCTTCCGGGTGCCGCTGCCACTGCTGCTGGACGCCCCCACCCCGGCCGGCCTGGCCACCCGGCTCGCCGCCCCCACCACCCTCGTCACCCCCGCCGTCGCCGACCCGCGCCCCACCCTCAGCGCGCTGGTCGACGCCCAGGTGGCCCGCACCCCGCAGGCCCCCGCGCTGTACGCCGAGGACGTCATCCTCAGCTACGCCGAACTGGACGCCCGCGCCAACCGGCTGGCCAGGGTGCTCGCCGCCCGCGGCCTGGGCACCGAGGACGTCGTCGCGCTCGCCCTGCCGAAGTCCCCCGAGGCGATCGCCGCGATCCTCGCCGTGGCCAAGACCGGCGCGGCCTGGCTGCCCGCCGACCCGGCCTACCCGGCCGAGCGGCTGCGCCACATGCTCACCGACTCCCGCGCCGCCCTGGTGCTCAGCACCGCCGGCGCCGCCGAGCGGCTGCCCGACACCGGTGCCCCCCGGCTACTGCTCGACTCCCCCGAGCACCTCGCCGACCTCGCCGGACGGCCCGGCACCCCGTTCACCGCCGACGAGCGGGTGCGGCCGCTGAGCGCCGACCACACCGCGTACGTCATCTACACCTCCGGCTCCACCGGCGTGCCCAAGGGCGTGGCCGTCACCCACGCCGGACTGCCCAGCATGGTCGGCACCCAGGTCGCCGCCACCGGGGTCGGCCCCGGCAGCCGGGTGCTCCAGGCCGCCTCGCTCAGCTTCGACGTCTCGGTCTCCGACCTGGCCGTGGCGCTCACCACCGGCGCCGCGCTCGTCCTCCCCCGCGAGCAGAGCGAGCTGGTCGGCGAGGCGCTGGCCGCGCTGATCGACCGGCACGGCATCACCCACGCCGACGTCGCCACCGCGATGGCCGCCACCCTGCCGGACGTCCCGCTGCCGACCCTGCGCACCCTGATCGGCGGCGGCGAGGCCATCCCGCGCGAACTGGCCGCCCGGCTCGGCCGGGACCGGCTGATGCTCAACAGCTACGGGCCGACCGAGACCACCGTCATCGTCACCATGAGCGAGCCGCTCACCGGCACCGAGCAGCCCCCGATCGGCCGCCCCTGCCAGGACGTGCGGATCCACGTGCTGGACGAGCGGCTGCGCCCGGTGGAGCCCGGCACCGTCGGCGAGCTGTACGTCTCCGGCCCGCACCTGGCCCGCGGCTACCTGGGCCGCCCCGGCCTGACCGCCGACCGGTTCGTCGCCTGCCCCTTCGGCGAGCCCGGCGAGCGGATGTACCGCACCGGCGACCTCGGCAGCCACCGCCCGGACGGCCAGCTGGACTTCCTCGGCCGGGCCGACGACCAGGTGAAGATCCGCGGCTTCCGGGTGGAGCTCGGCGAGATCGAGCAGACCCTCTCCGCCCACCCCGGGGTCCGCCAGGCCGTGGTGATGGTCCGCGAGGACCGCCCGGGCGAGCGCCGGCTGGTCGGCTACACCGTCGGCACCGCCGACCCGGACGAGCTGCGCGCCCACTGCGCCGAGCTGCTGCCCGACCACATGGTGCCCACCGTCGTCGTCCTGGACCGGCTGCCGCTCACGCCCAACGGCAAGGTGGACAAGCGCGCCCTGCCCGCTCCGGTCCTCGGCGGCGCCGAGGAGGGCGGCCGGGCCCCGGCCGGGGAGCTGGAGCACACCCTGGCCAGGCTGTTCGCCGAGGTGCTCGGACTGCCGAGGGTCGGGGTCACCGAGTCCTTCTTCGAGCTCGGCGGGGACTCCATCGTGGCCATCCAGCTGGTCTCCCGGGCCCGGCACGCCGGGCTGCAACTCACCCCCCGCGCGGTCTTCGAGGCCCCCAGCGTGGAGGCGCTGGCCCTGGTCGCCCGCCCGTTGGAGGGACCGGTCGCCGTCGAGCCACCCGGGGCCGGCCTCGGCGAGGTGCCGCCGACGCCGATCGTGCACTGGCTGTCCGAGCAGCACGGCGCCGTCGAGAGCTTCTACCAGTCCACCCTGCTCACCCTCCCGGCCGGCACCGGCCACCGGCACCTGACCACCGCCCTGCAGGCCCTGCTGGACCACCACGACGCGCTGCGCGCCCGAACCTCCCCGCTCGCCCGGCGCCCCTGGACCCTGCACGTCCCCGCCCCCGGCGCCGTCCCCGCCGCCGAGCTGCTGCGCAGCGTTCCCGGCCCCGCCACCACGGACACCCTGCGCGCCGCCACCGACGCCGCCCGCGACCGGCTCTCGCCCGAGGACGGCCGGATGCTCCAGGCCGTCCGCTTCGACGCCGGCCCGGACCAGCCCGCCCGGCTGCTGCTGGTGATCCACCACCTGGTGGTGGACGGCGTCACCTGGCGCATCGTCGAGGAGGACCTGCTCGCCGCGCTCGCCGCCGCCCGGGAGGGCCGCGCGCCGGAGCTGCCGCCGGTGCTCACCTCGTTCCGCCGCTGGGCCCAGCGGCTCACCGCGGAGGCCCGCACCGAGCGCCGCGCCGCCGAACTCCCGCACTGGCGAGCCGCCCTGGCCACCCCCGACCCGCTGCTCGGCGCCCGGGCCCTGGACCCGGCCGAGGACACCTACGCCACCGGCGCCTCCCTGCGGCTGGTGCTGCCCGCCGAGACCACCCGGGCGCTGCTGACCGGCGTCACCGCCGCGTACCACGCCCAGGTCAACGACGTGCTGCTGACCGCGCTGGCCCTGGCCCTCACCCACTGGCGCGGCGACCACCCGGCCGCGCCCGACGGCGCCGTGCTGCTGAACGTCGAGGGCCACGGCCGGGAGGAGGTCGTCGAGGGCGTCGACCTGCACCGCACCGCCGGCTGGTTCACCTCCGTCTACCCCGTACGGCTCGCCCCCGGGGCGCTGTCCTGGGCCGAGGTCACCGCAGCCGGCCCCGAACTCGGCCGGGCGCTCGGCCGGGTGAAGGAACAGCTGCGCGCCGTCCCGGACAACGGCATCGGCTACGGCCTGCTGCGCCACCTCAACCCGGCCACCGCAGAGGTACTGGCCGGGTACGCCGAGCCGCAGGTCGAGTTCAACTACCTGGGCCGCTTCCAGCCCGAGGGCGTCACCGCCGAGTCCGTGCGGGCCGGCGCCGAGGCGATGACCGAGGGCGCCGCCCCGGACCTCGCGCTCGGCCGGGTGCTCGGCCTGGACGCCACCACCGTCGACACCCCGCAGGGCCCACTGCTGGTCGCCCAGTGGTCCTGGGCCGCCGGACTGCTCGGCGAGGAGCGGGTCCGGGAGCTCGCCGAGGCCTGGTTCACCGCGCTGGACGCCCTCGCCGAGCACGCCCGGCGGCCGGACGCCGGCGGGCACACCCCCTCCGACTTCCCGCTCGTCGCCCTCGACCAGGACGAGGTCGACCGGCTCGCCGGACACCACGCCCCCGCCGCCCTGGTGGACGTCTGGCCCACCTCCCCGCTCCAGCAGGGCATGGCCTTCCACACCGAGTACGACACCGACGGCGCCGACGTCTACACCTCCGTCTGCACCTTCGACCTCACCGGCCCGGTCGACGCCGACCGGCTGCGCGCCGCCGCCGAGTCCCTGCTGCTGCGCCAGCCCAACCTCAGGGCCGGCTTCCACCAGCGCCCCGACGGCCCGCCCGTCCAGGCCGTGCCGGACCACGTCGAACTGCCCTTCACCGTCCTCGACCTGACCGCGCACCCCGACCCCGCGGCCGAGGCCGAGCGGATCGCCGCCGCCGAGTACGGCCGCCGCTTCGACCTCGCCAGGCCGCCGCTGCTGCGCTACACCCTGCTCACCCTCGCCCCCGGCCGGCACCGGCTGATCGCCGCTGCCCACCACATCCTGCTGGACGGCTGGTCCACCCCGCTGTTCGCCGAGGAGCTGTGGGCCCTGTACTTCCGCCGGCCGCTGCCCCCGGCCGCGCCCTACCGCGAGTACCTGCGCTGGATCACCCGGCGCGACGGCGCCGCCGCCCGCGCCGCCTGGGCCGGCGCCCTCGCCGGCGCCGACGAGCCCACCCTGCTCGCCCCCGCCCGCACCACCGCCACCCCTCAGCTGCCGCTGCGCCTGCACACCGGCCTCACCCCGGCCGCCACCGAGGCGCTGGGCCGCACCGCCCGCCGCTACGGCGTCACCCTCAACACCCTCGTCCAGGCCGCCTGGGGCGTGCTGCTGGCCCGGCTCACCGGACGGCACGACGTGCTGTTCGGCACCACCGTGTCCGGCCGGCCGCACGACCTGCCGGGCGTGGAGCGGATGATGGGCCTGCTCATCAACACCGTGCCGGTGCGGGTCACCCTGGACCCCGCCGAGTCCTGGGGGCAGCTGCTGCTGCGGCTGCAGCACGAGCAGTCCGCGCTGCTGGACCACCAGCACCTCAGCCTCACCGAGATCCGGCAACTCACCGGTCTGGGCAGCCTGTTCGACACCGTCACGGTGTACGGCAACTACCCGGACCCGACCGCCCTGGACGACGCCGACCCGAACGGCGCCACCCGCGTCACCCTGGTCGAGGACGTCGACAGCGCCCACTACCCGCTGCTGCTCGCCCTCACCCCGGGCGACGGCCTGCAACTGCGCCTGGACCACCAGCCGGACGCCTTCAGCGCCGCCGAGGCACGCACCGTCCTGGACCGCTTCCTCGCCCTGCTGGACCGGATCGTCGCCGACCCGGCCGAACTCATCGGCGCCGTCGACGTGTTGACCGACCAGGAGCGGGCCCAGTTGCTCTCCGACCGGCACGGCCCGGTCACCGCGCTGCCGGCCGGCGCGGTCCCCGAGCTGTTCGAGGCCCGCGCGGCCGCGACGCCGGAGGCGGTCGCGCTGGTCGCGGGCCCGGAGACGCTGACCTACGGCGAACTCAACGCCCGCGCCAACGGATTGGCGCGACGACTGGCCGAGGCCGGGGTCGACACGGAGACACCGGTGGCGGTGCTACTGGAGCGCACACCCGCGCTGGTGGTCGCACTGCTCGCGGTACTCAAGGCCGGTGGCACATATGTGCCGTTGGACGACGCCCAACCGCAGGAGCG